>NZ_JBFHFD010000519.1:0-6132 GCF_041583735.1 Novipirellula sp. | reverse complement strand
GCGTCCGATCAGCCCGCTTGCGGTCACAAGTTCTTGGCTGTTCGAGAGATTTGATAGCGTTTGAGTCAGCTGATCCGTCGCTCCGATTTCTCGAATCTGACTGATTTGCTGGATCATTTCCGCATTGTCGGTCGGATTAAGTGGGTCTTGGTTCTGGAGTTCGCTAATGAGCAACTTCATGAAACTGTCGGTATCAACCGACGAAAAGCTGTCGTTGGTGCCGGTTTGTCCCGCCGATTCTTGAGAGGTGAAGTTGGCGGTGCCGGTTTGGCTGATTTGCGACATGGTCGAAACCCTTGATGCGGACGAATTTAGCGACGCGGGTGACTCCCGGTCGGGAGTTCGGTTGTAC
Source organism: Novipirellula sp. (assembly GCF_041583735.1). Classification (NCBI taxonomy): domain Bacteria; kingdom Pseudomonadati; phylum Planctomycetota; class Planctomycetia; order Pirellulales; family Pirellulaceae; genus Novipirellula; species Novipirellula sp. Next base: position 5,780 of record NZ_JBFHFD010000519.1, on the reverse strand, counting down.
GATTTAGTCAACCGAGTTAGCGAGAGCAATCTTTTTGAGGGGGGGGGAGCTGGCTTGGAATCACTCAAAGAGACTGGTTCTGGCTGTACAGGATCGTATTCTTCCCCTTTTGGCCTGCACGGATGCTGTGCCCACCGTTGCGTTGCGGTTGGTCATCGAATAGCCTCAGAGAGCACGGCTGCAATCGAAGAGATTTAGCGTGTTTGCCGTTTCTTTCAGCCTGATCCATTTTCAAGATTAAAGGAATGAAAATATGTTGGCGTTGATGGTTTGGTTGATTGCCTGCGGATCTTCAATCTTGGCATTGGTTTGGGCCTACCGCTTCTATCGGGAAATGATGGGGGCGGACGAAGGCAACGCATTGATGCAAGAAATTGCCCAAAGTGTTCGCCAGGGCGCCAATGCTTATCTGAAACAGCAATACAAATGGGTCGCCATTGTTTTTGTCTTCGTGGCGATCTTGCTAGCAGTGGCGGCTTTTGTGTTGCGGGTGCAAAACGCATTTGTACCGATTGCCTTTTTGATGGGCGGATTTTTCAGTGGGCTGTGCGGTTGGTTCGGAATGAAGACAGCGACTTACGCCAGCAGCCGCACCGCCGCCGGTGCCCAGCGGTCGCTTAACGATGGGTTACAGATCGCGTTTCGCAGTGGCGCCGTGATGGGATTGATCGTGGTGGGGATGGGGCTGATCTACATTTGTTTTTGGTTCGCGCTGTTGTATTGGCTGCTGCCGCTGATCGACGAAGCCTATGCGATGAGTTTGCAACAGATTTCGGTCGCGATGCTTTCCTTTGGAATGGGAGCGAGTGCTCAGGCGTTGTTCGCCCGCGTGGGCGGCGGCATTTTCACCAAGGCCGCGGATGTCGGAGCGGACTTGGTTGGCAAAGTGGAACAGAGTTTGAAAGAGGACTCGCCACGCAATCCTGCCACGATCGCCGATAATGTCGGCGACAATGTTGGCGACGTCGCGGGGATGGGCGCCGACCTGTACGAATCTTATTGCGGATCGATCTTGGCCGCGTCGGCACTCGGGGTGGCGGCGTTTCAGTCGAGTCGTGGATTGCCCGAAGGTTATGATGTGACCACGGCTCAGCTGCAAGCGATGTTGCTGCCGCTGGCGATTGCTGGTGTGGGGATTCTCCTGTCCATCGTGGGGATCTATGCGGTCAAAACCGGCGAAGAGCCGACTCAGAAAGCACTGCTCAAGGCGCTTGGAAAAGGGATCAACCGATCCTCGTTGCTGGTGATGGTTGCCGCGGTGGTGCTTTCCGTCTGGTTGATGCCACCGGTGCCAGGGACGTTGATCTTTGGGATCATTCCCGGCATCGCCGTCAGTATTATCGTCGGTCTGGTTGCGGGATGGGGGATCGGTCAATGGACCGAACGCGTCACCAGCGATGAATACTCTGCGACGCGGAAATTGGCGAAGCAAGCCGAGACCGGCCCCGCGACGATCATCATTTGTGGGATTGCCGACGGAATGCTCAGCACCTGGGTTCCTGTGGTGATCGTTTGTGCGGCGATGTTGTTGTCGTTTGGGTTTGCCAACGGAGGTTCGTTCAACGATTTGAATTGTTTTTCATTGGGGTTGTATGGCGTCGGCATTGCGGCGGTGGGGATGCTAAGCACGCTGGGGATCACATTGGCGACCGATGCGTATGGCCCCATTGCCGACAATGCGGGTGGCAACGCCGAGATGTCGGGGCTCGAAGACGTGGTGCGTGAACGCACCGATGCACTGGATAGTCTTGGCAACACCACGGCGGCCACCGGCAAAGGGTTTGCGATCGGTTCGGCTGCGTTGACCGCGCTGGCGTTATTGGCCGCGTATGTCGAAGGGGTTCGCGATGGCATGGTCCGCTGGGGTGACGAATACGTTCACCACGAAGATGTTACCAGCGATGGCGTGTATCGAATCACGCCAGATTTGCTTGTCGAAAAGACGGGGGATGAATCGGAGGTGTTCCTGGTTCTGAATCCGTCGATTGACAAGGGCGAAGAGGTCAAGGCGTGGCGAAAAGCGACCGACCCCAAACTCGATTCCGCCACGGTGGCTTTACCAGGCGAGAAGCATTTTGGCCGAGTCGATTCGATCGGAGCCTCGATCGTCTCGGTACGCAGCGCCAACCTGAAAGATTTTTTGATCTTCTACGATGCGACGCTGATGAATCCTCGTGTCTTGGTCGGTGTGTTCTTGGGCGCGATGAGCACATTTATGTTTTGTGCGATGACCATGAAATCGGTAGGCCGCGCCGCGCAAGGAATGGTGATCGAAGTGCGTCGCCAATTCGAAGCCAATCCCGGTATTTTAGATGGCTCGGTCAAACCGGATTACGAGACGCCGGTCAATATCAGCACCAAGGCGGCGCAGCGAGAAATGATTTTGCCGAGTTTGCTTGGTTTGTTGATGCCAATCGTCGTCGGCGTCCTTCTCGGCGTCGGTGGTGTATTGGGATTGTTGGTCGGATGTTTGACCAGCGGGTTTTGTTTGGCGGTCTTTATGGCCAACAGCGGTGGATCGTGGGACAACGCAAAAAAATATATTGAGGCGGGAAATCACGGTGGAAAAGGGAGTAATGCTCACAAAGCAGCGGTTGTAGGGGATACGGTAGGAGATCCTTTTAAGGATACCAGCGGTCCCAGCTTGAATATTTTGATCAAGTTAATGAGTATGGTGAGCGTTGTCGTTGCAGGCTTAGTCGTTCGCTACTCGCTTGTTGCGATGGGAATTTTCTAAGCAAACGTTCAAACCGCGATAAACCATGACCAATCGAATCTCTGGGATTTTGACTCCGCACATCACTCCGGTCGACTCGCGGGGACGTGTCGATGAAGACCGCTTGTGCGAGTATATCGATTGGCTGATCGAACGTGGTGTCGATGGGCTCTACCCCAACGGCAGCACCGGCGAGTTTGTTCGTTTTACTCCCGAAGAACGACGCCGGATTATCCGAGTGGTCGTTAATCACACCGCCGGCCGCGTGCCAATTTTGGCGGGGGCCGCCGAGGCAAATGTCAAAGAAACGATCGCCGCCTGTGACGCCTATGGCGAAATGGGAGTTCGTGCGGTGGCGATTGTTGCCCCCTTCTATTACCGTCTCAGCGCTGAAGGGGTGTACGCCTACTTTAAAGAAATCGCGGACACCGTCTCGGTGGATGTGACGCTCTACAACATTCCAATGTTCGCATCGCCAATCGATCTACCCACGATCATCCGCTTGGCAGAGGAGTGTCCTCGAGTCATCGGAATCAAGGACAGTTCGGGGGACCTGCCTCAGATGATGCGAATGATTGCCGCGATTCGCCCGCAGCGTGACGACTTTTGTTTCTTGACCGGTTGGGACGCCGCACTCGTGCCGATGTTGATCGCCGGTGCCGATGGAGGCACCAATGCGTCGAGCGGCGTCGTGCCCGAATTGACTCGCGCGATTCACCGTACCGTACAGGCGGGGAATATCAATGAAGCGATGCGGTTGCAGTATCAGCTGCTAACGCTGTTTGACGCGATGCTCGGGCTCGGCGAGTTTCCCGAAGGCTTTCGAGCCGGAGCACGATCACGTGGTTGGGATTTGGGCCCCGGACGGGTTCCCATTTCGCAACAACAACGCGAAACGATCGCCCAAGCTCAGCGTGAGATTGATGTCTTGGTAGCCGGAGTGACCGAATCGGGACTGCAAACCGTGTTGCCATCCGAGACGATTGAGCAAATTGTTCAGCGGGTGATCCAGCAGTTGTAGTGGATCCGAGCGAGCAACAGAGATTTGTGTGTGCGTGTCTTGCCGCCATCAAGGATCATTGCCCTCGGCTTTGCTCTCGGCAATGGCCTTGTTCGCGGCGACCTTGTTCGCGGCACACCGCAAGCAGCGCGATCGCCGCTCGCGAAAACGTCGAATCCTACCGGGCGGCTTACGCCGCACCGTTATGAAATCACCTGTCTAGAATCCGATATGGATTCCGCCATGATGACGTGGATGGTGGTGGTAATGGTGATCGTGGTGGTAGTAATAACGAGGTCGATAGGCCGGAACGATGATCGGTTCTTGAACGATCACCGGTTGGCGAACGACAGGTTGAGCGATGATGGTCGGCGCGGCAACGCGAGCGGATTGTTGGATACCCGTGGGGGCATGTTGCATCGCTGAGATCACCGTCTCGCTTACGCCTTGTTGGTGCAACGCGATGATGTCGGCAACTTGCAGTTTTTGTTGCACGCCGCGTTGGCTGATTTGGTTCGCAATCACGTTGTCGCTCAGTCCACTGCGGCTCATCGAAACCACGTCGGCGATCGAAACGGCGGCTTGAGTTGCCGCGGTGTTGGCTTGTTGGGCTTGATAGTACTGTTGTTGCGTTTGGTAGTATTGTTGCTGTTGCTGGTATTGGCGTTCTTTATCCGCAGCATTGCCAAGCAATCCTCCGGTGACAGCGCCAACGACGCCCCCGATGGCGGCGCCCGCACCCGCTTCGCCGTTGTGGTCTCCGATTAAACCGCCGGCGACCGCTCCGGCCAACCCGCCCAAAGTGGCACCACGCTGAGTGCCTGCTTGGCCGTACCCAACACTGGGCAAACAAATGGCGACCGCGCTGATAATCCACCAGCGAAAGCTTGGTTTTGAAATCATGAATAGCATCCTTGCATTGCCGACCGCTTTAAAAGCGGGAGAGTCGAAGCGGTCAGCTGACTGGGTGTGAATGGTTCAAATGCCGGTTCGAACCGAGATGACGATTCCACGCATCGATTATCGACACGCATCTATTATCGAACCGACTTTAAGCGGGATTTGAGACTATCTAATAATTTGCGGAGCGGTTTGGAATCAATGCCAATTTTTTCGGCGTTGGATGCCGCCCGCCCGCAAAACATTTTCGCCCCCGATTTGCGAATCCCCCGCCGGGTGGTCAAAAATGCGTGATTCTTAGCGAGGCGGATCCGGGGTATGACCGCCGATGTTGGAGATCGCACGAATGAAATCGTTGGCGCCATCAAATTCGCGATAAACGCTGGCAAAGCGGATAAAGGCGACCTGGTCCAGCGATGCCAAATGTTTCAGCACAATGTCACCGATCTGAGTCGCTGTGACTTCGGAATCGAACGACTCGTAAATGTCGGCCTCGATCGTCTGCACGACCTGCTCAATTTTGGAGCTTTGGATGGGGCGTTTGGAACAGGCGCGTTCAATGCCACGGCGAATTTTTTCGCGGTCCAGGGGTTCACGGGTTTGGTCGCTTTTGACGACCCGAACGTTCAATTGCTCGAGTTTTTCCAAAGTCGAGAAGCGTCGCTGGCACGACGAACAGACCCGTTTTCGTCGCACGATGTAGCCCCCTTCGGCGGCTCGGGTGTCAAGAACTCGGTCGTTATCGACGTGGCAGTAAGGACAACGCATGCGTCAATCAGTTTCAATAAATGGGGGGCAGTGATTCCATAGTATCGGAAACCAGGGGGCAGTGTCGCAAGGGCTTGCAGGCCAGCGAGCAGCCGCAAAACAGCGAGAACCTCGATTTTGCCCTCGCGACCCGCTTGCGTCTCCCTCGGTCGCCGAGCAGCCTACGAGTCGAGAATGCGAAAATGCATCGCCCAAGAGGAAATGTATCGCGAAAGCGGGTCGACGAAGGGGGCTCGATGGCTGGGGGCGGTCGAGCCGACGTCCGCGATTCTCAGAGGGGCTGTCGCTCAGCTCATTCCGACGCGATACAATCTTAATTGCGTTTCAAGGGAGCAACCGAGCGTGATCCGAGAGCCTGCCTGGGGGCGGCACTCGATCGCGCAGAGGCATTGGCGT
>NZ_JBFHFD010000518.1:0-6156 GCF_041583735.1 Novipirellula sp. | reverse complement strand
TGTAGCTACGCTCGCCAGAGCGTGGATGATTGCCTGCCAATTCGAATCACCACCTTCTGGCGAGGGTAGCTACGAGTAGATGCTACACATTTGCGTTCTGTAGCTACGCTCGCCAGAGCGTGGATGATTGCCTGCCAATTCGAATCACCACCTTCTGGCGAAGGTAGCTACGAGTAGATGCTACACATTTGCGTTCTGTAGCTACGCTCGCCAGAGCGTGGATGATTGCCGGCTAATACGAATCTCCACCTTCTGGCGAAGGTCGCTACGAGAAGATGCTTCACTGCGTTGCCAAAACGGGGTTCACCAATCAGCGGCTTGGGCGTTAGCCCCGGTTTCTGCGTACCTAGCCGCGACCAATATTTTAGGGAACGGGCCCTACCCATTGAAGTTTCGCCACAGCAGTCGGATTCGCGGCTAGAATGCGGGACATGCCCGAGGAGACGCAATGAAGTCCTTTACAACGCTGTACCTGCATTTCATGCGGGACCGCGCCAGCCGCCGCAACTTGCGGGTGCTCGCTCAATTCATCCTTTTTCTGGTCGCGATGGTACTCGTCTACAGTGTCATCTTTCATTACCTGATGCAGTGGGAGGGCCATCAATACACGTGGATTACCGGCATCTATTGGACGCTAACGGTGATGTCGACGTTGGGGTTCGGCGACATCACGTTTCACACCGACCTTGGCCGGCTGTTCTCGATGCTGGTTTTAATGAGCGGAACAATGTTCATGCTGATCCTGCTGCCCTTTACCTTCATCCAATTCTTCTATGCGCCATGGATCCAAGCCCAGGAGGCCGCGCGTGCTCCTCGCGAGTTACCGGCAAACACCGAAGGGCACGTGATCTTGACTCACTACGGCCCCGTCGACGCTGCTTTGATTAAACAATTGACACAGTACCAATACCCCTACGTCGTGTTGGTCCCGGAAGTCGATGAAGCGCTGCGGCTTCATGATCTGGACATCCAAGTCGTGGTGGGCGAATTAGACGATCCCGAGACCTATCGGCGGTTGCGTACCGACAAGGCCGCGTTGGTCGCGACGGTGGGTACCGATGTCATCAACACCAACGTCGCCTTCACCGCGCGTGAAGTCGCCGAAAACGTCCCGATTGTTGCCACCGCAGCCGATGTCGCGTCGGTCGACGTCCTCGAACTAGCGGGTTGCACCCGAGTCCTGGAGTTGGCCGAGATGATGGGGCGTACCTTGGCCCGGCGTGTGATCGGTCGCGATGCCAAGACGCATGTCATCGGGCAATTTGATGAGTTGTTGATTGCCGAGGCGAGCGCCGCAGGCACGCCGCTTGTCGGCAGAACACTCCGAGAAATTCGATTGCGGGATCACGTCAACCTTACCGTTTCGGGCGTTTGGGAACGAGGCCGGTATCAGAACGCCGGGCCTGAGACACTGATTACCGATAACACCGTTTTGGTGCTGGCGGGAACGCGCGAACAACTCGATGAATACGACGCCCTGTTCTGTATCTATCGCACCAGCGAGGTGCCGATTGTGATTCTCGGTTTTGGCCGAGTCGGATCGGCGACCGCGCGGGAACTTGCTCGGCAGTCGATCGACTATCGCATCGTCGAAAAAAATGCCAAACAAAAGACCGAGGACGGCAAACTGATCGTCGGCGACGCTGCCGATTTGGAAATCATCAAGCAAGCCGGAATCATGGAGTCGCCTGCCGTCGTAATTACCACACATGACGACGCGTTGAACGTCTACTTGACGCTCTATTGCCGGCGACTCCGCGCAGACATTCAGATCATCAGCCGAGCGACGCTCGAACGCAACGTTCACACCCTACACCGCGCCGGCGCCGATTTCGTGATCTCCGAGGCATCGATGGGCGCGAACGCGATCTTTAATCTCCTTCGTCGCAGCGACGTGCTGCTGCTGGCTGAGGGGCTGGACGTGTTTAAAGTAAAGATCCCGCTGTCGCTTGCTGGCAAGACGTTGACCGAAGCTGCGATCCGCCAAAAGACCGGCTGTAGTGTCATCGCCATTCTCACCGACGCTGGAGTCCAAGCCAATCCCGATCCCAACACGCCGCTGCCCGCGGACGGGGAAATGATCGTGATCGGCAGCGACGATTCGCAGCAAGAGTTCTTGGATCAGTATTTGAATCGCTAACGGCGGTAGGCAAGTTCATTTCCGACGCGATCGATTGCAAAGACCTTTGGGGCGGGACCATTCGGCTGAAAATGGACGGTGACCTCGCCCTCCGGCAGTCCCAGCCGCTTCGGAGCCTGGGGCGCATTGGGGACCCGCGCCGCCAACGACTAGATCAAGTTGTGGACAAAAAAAGTGTCAGCCTCCGCTGCCTGTTCGCAAGCCTCCGAGGAGAGCGGATGACAGACAGAAAGATGAATGCGGCCGAAGGATTGGATGTTGCGTGTTTTGTTGGCTTTGTGATTGCCCGACGCGTCACGCGGGTGAAGTGTTATCTCGGTAGTGGACGAGGCTACGAGTCCCGTCGTGCCACTCAGTCGCAGGGACTCGTTGCCTCGTCCACTACCTCAACTGCTGACGGGCGAGCTACGCGCATTCCGGTAAAGCTCTTGCGGAGCGGCCCAAAACGCCATCGGAGGGTTCGTGTCATTCGGGAAACATTTTGAAATAACGAAGTCATTGCCGAACGTTTGCTTGCCGAATTTACGCTCTGGGGAGCGTGGTTCCTGGCTGCTTGTGGTGTTGTTCATCGCGATCTCGATCAATGGTTGTCGCGGGCCAGTTGGCTGAAGTACGCTTCCCAATTTTGATGGGGGCGGCCGGCGGCTTGGGCGAAGTGGCTTTCGCTGTCCGCGGCACCACCGCGGATGCCTTCGTAGATGCCAGCGATGATTGTCCCCAGAAACTCGCCTAGCTCGGCAATGCGCTCCTCGCGATACTTGGCGACCGACATCGATCGGTAGGTCAAATGCGTGCCGAATGCGAGATTTAGATAGTCGGCTAATTGCTGCTGCGTGATCGATGTGCCGTGCAGGTCGTACGTGTGGCCGTCGTGTTTGGGCTCGGTCAACATCCTCGCGTAGGCGTAGGCCAACTCGGGCCGGGATGTGTACCCGCACTTGGCGTCGCCCGCACAATTGGCAATCTCACCACGTTGTTTGTAACTTTCGATGTACTCGACATCCGGTTCGATGTAGATTCCATTGCGTCCAATCACCCATTGCAGCCCGCTGTTGCGAATGTCCTGTTCGGTTTGCCGATTGCTCTGCACGATCGGCGAGAATGACGTGCCCGCTTCCGCTCCTTGAATACTGGTGTAGACAATCTTGCTGACGCCAGCGGCCTTGGCGGCTTCGATGACATTGCGATGCAGGTCGATCCGTTTGTCTGGCGTGTCCATGCCAGAAACTAGCAATAGCGTGTCGACGCCCTCGAGCGACTTTGTCAATGGATCACGCTTGGCATAGTCCCCAGGCCGAACTTCCACACCAAGCGATGCGGCTTTCGCCAGAGTTCGCGCCAGACCCACAACGTTCTCGGCGCCGACGATGTCGATGGTGGCCTGGACAATGGCGGCGCCAAGCTGACCGCTGGCTGCTGCGACTGCGATGGTGTTGCCTTTCGACATCGTTTCCTCGATTTCGTGGTACAGGTTGCCGTGTGATTTGACTAGAACCAGATTTCGCTGAGTTGACCTGATTCAAGTTCGTTCGCGTAGCTGAGGTAGTAGTTGCGGTTGGGCGCGTTGTATTCTCGTGCTGCCAAGCCTCGCAGTGCCGCAATCTTCACTTTGCGAGCGAGTTGTCGGTCGGCATCGTCCAACCATTTGACATGGTCGCTCAATTCCAATGCCCATTGATAGTCGTGATCGGCCAAGGCGGATTGCATCTGCTCGGTCAGCTGTTGGATTCCGCCAGCCAACTCGGCCATCTTTTGGGCTTTGATTTTAGGCTCAAGCGGATTCAGCGTCGTCGGATTGCCATCGTACCAACCCAGCAGCCCTGAATAGATGGCGCGGACCGCATGAGGCACCGAACCATAGAACTGGATCAGATACGGTTTGTCCTTGAGATGCTCAGGCAGTTCGACTTCGTGAGCAAGTTGGTCGGGCCCCTTGCCCGCGTTGATGCCTCGCACCGTTTGGTCGTACACGCTGCGAATCGCTTCGCTGTAATCCTTCAGTGCCGTCGTAGCTGCTTGCTGGCCTTGGATTGGCATTGTATGGCCAGGAACCACCGCATGCGGTTGGAACTCGGCCATCTTTCCAACACTTTGGGACCAATTCAGTACGTCGCGATAGGCGGTGCCGCGAATCGCATAAAGATTGGGAAAGGAACTGTAAAAATTGTCGCCCGCGAACAACACCTTCTCTTTGGGCAGCCAGATGAACAGAGCATCATCGGTTTCCCCCGGTGCAAAGTGGAGTTCGATTTCGACACCCGCAATCGTTGTTTTCAGTCCACTGCTGGGGACGGTGATGGTCGGTGGCAGAAACCCTTCGCCGCGGTCGCCGTCTTCGGTCCCCGACGGTGCGACACCGCGATTTGTACTTTCGGCCGCCGACAATTTTCGGCCGAACTGACGCACATTTCGTTTGGCTTTGACCGGATCGACCGCCTTGTTGACGCCTTCGGCTGATCCGAACCGTTCCGTTGCATAAATGTCGGGCTGCTCGTCGCGGATAAAAGCACTGGCTCCACCGATGTGATCACCATGGCTGTGAGTATAGATGATCGCCTTGACCGGTTTGTCGCTGTATTGCCGGAACGCCTCCGCTGCTTTCGTGGCACTCGCCGGCCCAAAAAGCGTATCGATGATAATGACCCCGTCGGTGCCGACGATCATTGAGGTGTTGGCGCCATGGAAACCCACCGCGGTGAAAACGTTGTCGGCGACCTTGATCACTCCCTTCTCGAATTGGTGCTGCTGTGAATTCAGCATTCGCAGAGCGGTTTCGGGGTCGACTTGCGTTTGACCGCGAGCGGGTGCGGCGGTCAGCACGAGAAGGATCAAAAGACCGAACTTTATCGTGCTCGCCGTAAGTTGCGAAAGTAGATGTAGAAAGGTGTTCTTATTCATCGTGTGTGATCCTTTGCGAGGTCGTTCGTGAAGTTGTTCTGCATCTTTCGCAGGACGTGATGCAGACCCGTTGTCCGAGGCCTCTGTGGACGAGCCTGGTCAAATTCGTTTGAAGCATGAGACCCAGCTTCCTGGATCCCCAATGCACATGCCTGTATCCTACAGGTATCGGCCGATCGGTCAATGGAAACATGGAAAAAACTTTGCGTTCGGCGGAAGCCAAAACGATGAATCACCGCAGAAATGCTTGTTCAGCAATCAAATCGCAGTTTTTTTTAAGACGAATTTCCGCTGACGGGGCAGTTGGCGGGGACAAATGCAGATCGGCGTGAAATGCGATGAACGCTACGTACCCGAGGCATCGTCGTAGCGGAAATCGTCAACGGCTTTCGTGGGTCGGATCGGATGATGATGATCGGCTTGAAACTCTTGACGAGTTCTGCGACCAATTGGGGGAAGCGTTCAACAAGGACACGGGTTTTGGTGCATAATTGATGCACGGAATGAACCGTCTGATCAAATTTAGAAAACCGCCCCCGAACGACTGGAATTACCAACAGTGACATCGATACGAAAGTCCTCCTCCTTCTTGACTGTTTGCTTGTTGATGCTCGTGTTGCCTGATCGCGGTTTGTCAGCTGAAGAGGTGATGGTCTCCTCGCCATCGGGAAACCATGTGATTCAGTTTTCACTGCGGGATGGAGTGCCACACTACCGTGTCTCCTACCAAGACAAGACGATCCTTTCGGATTCCTCACTCTCGTTAAATTTCGAGGGTGACCCGTGGAGTGACCGCTTTGTGGTCGAGAGTACACGGACCGAGGCACAGTCGGGCAGCTGGGTTCCCGTGGTCGGATCGAAGAGTTCGTACCCGGATGCGTACAACGAATGCATTGTCCAGCTGCGGGAAGCATCGGAAGCGAAGCGACGACTCGACCTCACGTTCCGGGCGTACGACGAAGGAGTCGCCTTTCGCTACACGATTCCACAGCAGCAGGACGTTGCGAACATCAAGCTCGTTTCGGAAGACAGTCAATTCCAATTCACTGACGATCACTTCGTCTACTGGGACGACTATCCGCAAGCAGAGTATTCCAAGGTGCGGCTCTCCGAGATGC
>NZ_JBFHFD010000517.1:0-6158 GCF_041583735.1 Novipirellula sp. | reverse complement strand
TACGTTTACGCGTGTGATGAATCGGATCCACCGCGATTGATTCGTCAGTTTCGTGGACACTCCGGCGACGTGCGATGGATCTCCGCTTCGGGTGACACGCGTTTTCTGGCAACCGGCTCGGACGACGCAACGATTGGAATATGGAATCTCGAGAATTTGTTCACCGATTCGGAAAGCATTAACCGCTGGGGTGCCGAATTTGAAATCGAAGATGGAAAACTGATCGCCACGTCGGTGCGTGAGGCAGGACCGCTGTACTTTCGTGGTGTTCGCGAAGGAGACACGTTATCGTCGATTGGATGGGCCGATGCGGTGGGTGATGTGCAAGAAACATCGGATGCTGCCGAAGTCCAAGCGGCATTGTTATCAGTGCCGTTTGACACTTTGGTCCAATTTCGCTTTGCTCGTTTAGGACGTGCCTTGGAAACCGTCTCAAGCTTTCCCGCGTGGCGTCCGCTCGCGACGCTACTTGTCGACCGAGACCGCGAATGGGCGATGTGGACACCAGCGGGTTACTACGATGCCTCGTTCAATGGACACCAACGATTTGGTTGGCAGGTCAATCGCGGCGTGCAGCAATTGCCCGACTTTTTTCGTGCCGCCCAGTTTCGCAAAACACTCGAGCGGCCTGATGTGATTCGGCGATTGTTGGAAACCGGCAGTCTGCCTGCGGCGATGCGTCGCTCGCTCAGCCGCATCGATCCGCCCGTAGGGGACGCTTCGATCGTAAACCAATACCTGACGAAACCTCACATCGAATTGATTTCGCCGCAAGCTGGTGAGCTTGTCCGAGGTGACGAGCTTCTCGTTCGCGCCGACATCCGCATTCCGCTGGGGACTCGTCTTGTCGATCCTAAGGCGTTCATCAGTGGTGTCCCCTCGATGGCGAAACAACAAGTCTCGGATCAAGTCGACGAAGCGAGTGGGATTCGCACCGTGGGATACGAGTGGACCTTTCGTGTGCCGAGTGATCCTCAGTTGCAGCTCGAGGTGATCGCCGCGACCGACACCGATGCGATCGATCGCGTGTTGATTCGGCTGCCCCATGAACGCACAGAACCGCCGAAGCGAAAGCCGCAAATGCATCTGCTGGCGATTGGCGTGGGCAGTTACAGCGATCCGCAAATTCAATCACTTGACTTTGCTGCCGGAGCCACGACCGCCGTCGCCGATACGCTGCGCGATGCGGCGGGATCCTTGTACAACGTCACCACGGAACAATTGGTCGATGACCAGGCGACTCGGCCGCTTTGGAAAATTTATGCATCCGAGGCAGTCAAGCAGTTATCCGAGACGATTTCGCCCGACGATTTGGTCGTCATGTATTTGTGTGGTCATGGGCTGCATGATCGGCGGAACGACCAGTGGTACTTCGTCACTCACGATGCCGATTATCGTGAATTAATGAACGACCAATACGCAAACTGCTTGTCGTTCGAGGATCTGTCGCTTTTGGCGGCGTTGCCATGCCGCAAGCTCGCGATTCTCGATTCCTGTCACAGCGGTGCGGTGCAATCGGCGATGCGAGTAGACGATCTAAAGAGTGCACTGCGTTGGCTACAAAACGATGTCGTGATCACGATCACGGCCAGTGAAGGGGACGAAGAAGCGGCCGAAGTGGTCGAGTCGCGATTGGGTCGTTTCACCACCCGTTTGATCGAAGCTTTAAACGGACAAGCTGATGCCGACGGCGACGGCGTGGTCACGCTTGATGAAACGATTGCCTATGTTTCACGAACGGTCGCCGAAGAAAGCCAAGCCGAAGGCATGTCGCAACACCCGACGGCCAGCCCACCGTACTTGCTAGACCATCTTCGCTTGCCGCTGAGTGCAGTGAAACGATAAGGGCGTTCCTACGTTCACGGCGCAAACCCTCCGGTTGCAGCGAGATTCGACGTACAAGCTAGACCGGGCGGCTCGCGCCGCTCCGCTATAAAAAACACTCGGTTAGGGCCAAAGTAGATGGCATTGGGCTCACGCCGCCCCGCTATCAATTGCTGACTTAGGCAAAATAGGGTGCCTGTTCGGCCATTTCATGGTTGAATGATTCCAATTGCATCAATTGGACGATTTATTCTAAACGTATCGAAAGGGGGGTGCGGCGACTCCGTGTCGACGCTGTCGAGCTGCCAATCCTGAATTCGATGTCGCGCGAGGAAAATGCGGTCGCTCCGGCCACACCGACCAATCATTAGATGTAACGATACCAACTTATGACTGCGATCCTAAATCCCCTAAAACGCCACCGTGCAGCGTCATCTTCGATTGGGTTGCGATGGGTGGGCGTATGCGTGATCTGGATCGCATGCGGAATCAGCACCAGCATGGCTCAGGTGCCACAGTCGCCTGGTGCCCCATTTCCTCAAGGATCGTTTCCTCAAGGACCGGGGGCAGGGAATTTCGCTGGCGACACACCGCCCGGAGTTGCTCAACAGCCCGGTGCCACTCAACAGCCCGGTGCCACTCAACCGCCCGGAGTCGCTCAACCTCTCGATCCGCTGCAGAATTTTGGCGGACCGGCCGCAGGCGATTTTGATGCATCCCAGTTTGACAGCAATCCAGGATTCTCGGACTTTGGAGCCACGCGAGGTTCGTATTCGTTCGATCCCACGATCATTGGCGACTTCTTTGGCGGCGGTTTCTCAAGCTTCCAAGGCACGCAAACGGTCACGTTTAATCAATTATTGCCGGGCAATATTCAGTCCGGCGGAGCCGGTTTGCCCAACTCGGTTATCGCGTTTGAAGTCGGCGGCGACTTTCCCCACGACGATATCTTCACCACGGGTACGGGCTTTGACAGTTCCGGAAACGGCAGCATTGACACCTTCTTTTTGGCCGAGCCGCTACCGACATCCGATGCTCCAACGTCTCCCGGTCCCGGATTCGTCTTTGACCCTAGCACGGCAACCGCGGTTCACGCGGGCGGTGCTGCAAATCCTCCGCCGGGAACTCCCATTATTTACACCGATGGCGACAACTGGTTTGTCACCTACCAATACAACGGCGCGGTGGGCGGAAATCACACCGAGTCGATCCCTGTCCCTGGGCCGGGCGTTTCCACACGCCGCGTCAAGGTCGCAGAGAACTTTTCACCCGTCGTTCGTCATCGAGCCTACCTGAACTACAACTTTTTCAACGACGCATTTGGCGGCCTCGGCGACATCAGCCGTTACACGCTCGGGATTGAACACGTTCTGCTGGAAGATTTGATCTCGGTCGAAATCCGATTGCCGACCGCTGCCACCTACGGCAGCACCCAGACACTCGGAACGCGGCAAGATCGCAACTTTGAAATTGGAAATCTGACGATCATCCCCAAAGGCGTTCTACTGTACGACCGCAACTACGTCTGGAGTGCGGGGGTTGGCGTCAGCGTGCCGACGGCCGACGACACTCGGCTGCGTAGCAACGGACAAGACCTGTTGGTGGTTGAAAACGAAAGCGTTCACTTGCTGCCGTTTACCGGTTTGATGTACCGCTACAGCGACGACCTTAGCTTCCAAAGTTATATGCAACTGGATATCGCGGCCAACGGCGACCCGATTCGCGGCAATCGCGTCGGCGACACGCTCCCCCAGATCGGCAAGTTCAATGATTCGACCTTGATGCATCTTGACATTGCCGCAACAAAGTCGATCTATCGAAATCGCAACCGCAACTCAGGTTTTATCCAGCAAGCACTCTTTAACACCGAGTTGCACTACACCGGGACACTGCAAGATTCCGACGTGGTTTCCGCTGGCGGGCTTCGCTACGCCAACCTGGCCAACCACTTTAACATCGTCAACGCAACCGCAGGTTTACACCTTGTCCTAAGCGACAAATTAGTGGTGACCCCCGCTATGTCGATTCCGCTGCGTGACGGGCTGGACGAACAGTTTGATTACGAAGCGATGGTGCAGATCAACTATTTGCCGTAGCAATGGGGAAGGCCCGATATCAGGAAGGCCCGACAATGAGTGCTGTATGAGGACGTCGCAAATGCGTTCGCACCGCTTGATCGATAGTCTTGGCAACTTTCGCTACGCTTGGGAACGCTCGGATGACGAAGACGAACCGTACCACCCATCATTGACTGTAACCGTACGAATCGATGCCGCTGTTCTTTAATCCTGCCCCACGTCAACGCAAAGCGTCACACTGGATCGCCTTGCCGATGACAGTCGCATTGATCTTTGCCGGCGAATGCGGTGCTCAGGGGATCGTCGCCCAAGCACCTCCGACTCTCGATCTTCCCACCGCAGAGGCGGGCAATGACGCGGGCAATGCACAACCTGAACAAGTGCAACCCCTGACCCCGCTGGCCGAATTGAGTGCCCCGACTGTGGGCGACTTTGATTCGTCGCAATTTGATGCCAATCCAGGATTCTCGGACTTTGGAGCCACGCGAGGCTCGTATTCGTTCGATCCCACGATCATTGGCGACTTCTTTGGAGGCGGTTTCTCGAGTTTCCAAGGCACCCAAACAATCACGTTCTCGCATTTGTTGCCCGGTAATATTCAGCCCGGTGGCAGTCCCGGTTCGCCGAACTCGATCATCGCGTTCGAAATTGGCAACGACGTCCCTCACAACGACATTTTCACCACGGGCACCGGTTTCGACAGCTCAGGCAACGGCTCGATCGACACCTTCTTTCTGGCCGAACCGTTACCCACCTCGGACGCCCCAACCTCGCCGGGACCCGGATTCGTGTTCGACCCGAGCACGGCAACGGCCGTTCATAGTGCCGGCGCGGCGAACCCTCCTTCGCAGAATGATTCACCAGCCTTTTACTTTGACGGCGACAAGTGGTTCGTCACCTACAGTTACACTGGCGAAGTCAGTGGAACCGGCACGACATCGATTCCCGTTCCTGGTCCTGGCGTTTCCACGCGACGCGTCAAAGTCGCCGAGAACTTTTCTCCAGCGATTCGTCATCGCATTTATTTAAACTACAGCTTTTTCAATGATGCCTTCGGTGGCCTCGGCGACATCAGCCGCTACACGCTGGGAGTCGAGAAGGTTTTGTTTGAGGATCTGTTCTCGGTTGAATTTCGTTTGCCGACCGCAGCCACCTACGGCAGCACGCAAACCTTAGGAGCACGGCAGGACCGCAACTTTGAGATCGGAAATCTGACGATCATTCCCAAAGCGTTGCTGAGTTTTAGTGATCACTACATTTGGAGTGCAGGGCTTGGCATCAGCGTCCCCACCGCCGATGACACTCGGCTGCGTAGCAGCAGCGGGCAAGACTTGTTGGTCGTCGAAAACGAAAGCGTCCACTTGTTGCCGTTTTCAGGATTGCTTTACCGAGTGAGCGAAGACGTTACTTTGCAAACCTACATACAACTTGACATCGCTGCCAACGGAGATCCCATTCGCGGGAACCGGATCAACAACACCCTTCCGGTGATTGGCAAATTCACGGATTCGACGTTAATGCATCTCGATGTGGCCGCCACACGGTCGATCTATCGCAACGGGGACCCGAACTCGGGTTGGATTCAACAAGCGTTGCTAAACACCGAGTTGCACTACACCGCGACGCTGCAAGAATCGGATGTCGTTACCGCGGGCGGACTTCGCTACACCAATTTGGCCAACCACTTTAACATCGTGAACGCCACCGCCGGCATCCACTTGCTCGTCAATGACAAATGCGTGGTAACTCCGGCAATCTCGATTCCACTTCGTGATGGATTGGACGAACAGTTTGATTACGAAGCGATGGTCCAAATCAACTACATGCCGTAGCAGCGTGAAATCAAAACAACCCCGCTGCGAAGACATCGTCGACCGCCGTCGTCAGCGATTTCTCGTCATCGTCGGTGGCAAACCAAAGGCTCTGCTCGCCTTGGCGAGATTCCACGATTGGCCCACGGTTTTCATTCAGATGATTGATCACCAACAATGCATCAAGCGGCGACGTGGCACCATCCAAATTGACATCGGTAGCCGCCCGCACGCGGGCTAATGATTCGCCCGGCAAGGATTCGCCTTCGGCGTTGCTTTGCCGATTGAGTTGATTGATAATCATCAACGCGTCATTCGCCGTGATTTCGCCACTGGCGTTGACATCCATTCTTGTTTGTGGGCTGAAGCCTGGCGTCACACGAGGGAAGGTGTAGTCGACACTAACCGAGTTTTGATCGACGACAACCGACTCTTCGGCCACTTG
>NZ_JBFHFD010000516.1:0-6163 GCF_041583735.1 Novipirellula sp. | reverse complement strand
TTCGCCGTCGCGAGGGATCTTGTCGGCCTTCATCGTCGTGCGCGCGACCAATGGCTTCGCGCCGCCCAATCGATTCCGCTGAACATTGCCGATCGCCCGCACCGACGCTGTCTCCGAATCCAGCGCGGAGTACAATGCTGCTGACGAGTACGAGTACCGCGATGCTGAGTACGAGCACGAGTACGACGAACAGCCAGAACCAAGAATTGCACCGAAGGACGCGGCGCAGTTGTTCTCCAAATCAATGTCCACCGCGCGTTCTCGGTGAATTCAAACGTTAGCCGACTGACCTGATTTTACTCCACGCAACTGCATAGCCGACCTTGTCACGCAATCCATACGAACCGCCGTCGGATACCTCTGGCCAATCATCGGACGTACCGTCGATCAACGACGATCGCGACTCACTTGAGACGCCGACACTCGCGTATACTGCCAACGGCAATCTTGAAGCTCATTCGGTGGTAACCTGGCTTCAGTCGCATGGCGTTCGTGCATACGCCGTCGAGGATAACTCCGGCGTCAGTCTTTTCGCATTTGGAGCGATTAGCCAATTTCACAAACCGCAAGTGTTCGTCGACAAAACGGACCTCCAATCGGCCGTTGACCTACTGCGCGAATTTGAGACTCAACGTGATCGACGCCGCAAAGACCTGAGCAATCTTCCTCCAATCGAATCTGAATGCGAAGAGTGCGGTGTTTCGAGCGAATTCCCAGCTTCTCAGGACGGGACGACTCAGAACTGCCCGAAATGCAATGCGTTCATGGACGTTGGCGGTGATCATTGGCTGGAGGATTTTGACTTCGGTGAGGTGGACGCGCCAGCGCCGTCAGCACTCACTGCTGACGATGCAATAGACGCCGCATCAAGGCTTGATAAACTCGGGGATTGGCTCGATGCAATTCATGCGTTCCGGGACATTGCCAGTCAGTGGCCTGAACACGCGACCTATGCTGCAAACTGCATTTCGGCGATTCAACACAAAATTGACGTGGCGAATGGCGGGTAACCATGACGTCCACCGGAGGACGGCGTGGCGCGTTTACAAATGGACAATCAAACCGCCGTCCCCGGTGACGCCGGACGTTATTTGACTGAGTGATTTTGATTTATAGTAATTGCTATTTCTCACGAGGTCGCGTTTGTGTAATTTTTAAGACACCACCTTAACCGCTACTGGAGAATTCGATGCGTTTACCTAAAGTTGCTTTTTCGTTAACCACTATTCTACTGCTTGCCGCGGTGTCGTCGCCTTGGATCCTGCCTCTCGCGTTTGCCGAAAACCCAATCCCTGCAAAAGAAGTCGCGAAAACCTATCCCGTCACTTATCGCACAGCGGATCTTCCGGTTTGGACGAAGGATGGAAAGTGGAGCCCTGAGATGCTCATGACCCTGATTGAATCCGCGATCTCACCGACAAGCTGGGAGGCAGCTGGTGGAACGTCGGCAATGGCTCCCTACCCCCAGAACAGCTCAATTGTCATTTTAACGACATCTGAGAATCATGATGAACTGCAGTCACTGCTAAACCGATTTCGAAACTAACCTGTGCAGTGATTCTGGCTGGCAGGCGAACGTCCCTCGCTCACAATTGGCTTCGGAGTTTTGCGGTCGCTTCGGCCATGCAATGGATCGATTTTGCCGAACGCGACGCAGTGGCGAGACCGGCATAGAGCCTGCTAGCGGGAAGGTAACAATCCCGTGCACCGGAATCGCGTGTCAAACGTTTTGGCGATGGTAGACTTTTTCGACGCGACCAGGTGACGGCCGCCGTTCTTGCGGGATCGTGCACACCCTAACGAGGGCGAAATGGTTGCTCAGGTCTCGAACGTTTTTTCCAGTTAACGTCGGCAGTGACATCGTATCGGGCGAACGTCACTTTCATGAAAATTTCCTGATAGTTCAGGCCTTCTTGTCGGACCGATGCGTGGTTGGATTTAACCACAGATTAACTCAAATGGACACAGATGTGGTTGATCGCGAATCGTATCTGTGTGCATCTGCGTGTATCTGTGGTTGTTAATAACGCCTGGAATGCCACGCCGCTAGATCGCTGCGTTTCCGGTTCTTCATTGTCGTTTGTTGTTCGTGCCTCCTTCGCTCGCTATCCTGAGGTTCGTTGAGCGCCGTCGGATTGGCGGTTCGTCCGCCACGCAAGCCTATCGCAAGAACCAGTATGGTGCACCCGAGCGACGGCAACGTGTTTTCGTGAGCACAAAATCTTGGGTCGCCGCCAGGTGACCACCACCGTTCTGCCATTAAAGTGACCGCACGGTTTTTCGCTGTTTCCATTCTTCTGGCAACGATTGGGTGCCAGCGTATCACAGATGCATCCACCAACCCCACTTTGATATTAATCAAGATGGCCCAGATTCAGCTTCTCGAAAACGGCGAACATCAAATGCGACGTGCGCATTGGATTAGCATCGCAAAATCCGATCCGTCACTCACTGAGCCACTATCTCGAATGGGATGCCACCCGGCGAATGGAGAGCCGATGCCACTTCGATTGCCTCCCGACGAACGCGCAATCAAACGGAACGGTGAGGTAGTCGGGCGATTCGTCTGGTCTTCGTTTTCCTATCCTGGCCCAGATTGGGATGACGATTTGGGCGTCGTCCTGGTGAACTGCGCAGAGGGTCAAGAATCCTACGTCCACGAAATCGCAAAACGATTCGCAAACGAGATGAGTGCAGAATTGGTGCTCGATTAGCTCTTGCGATACAATTGAATTTGTGCCGCAAAAAGGAAGCACCAGACGATGCATCTGAGTCGCCGAGCTGATATTATTGAAGTGGTGAGTCGATCGCCGCGACCACGTGATCGTTATCGTTTCCCGACAAAAGTTTGAGCTAAATGATCCGATTGCGAAATGGCGTTACCTTGTTCGAGCTGATCATTGTGATTGTAATTGTCGGCATTCTAATCGCGATCGCGTTTCCGGCGATCCAGCGAGTTCGTGAGGCGATGCGTCGAAGCCAGTGCCAAAACAACCTGCGGCAACTCGGGCTCGCTATTCAGAACTACCACTCTAGCCACAGGCAAGTTCCTGGTCTCTACAACTATTCTCCGTCCCCGATTAACGAATTTCATTGCCACTCTTGGCGTTCCGCTGTCTTGCCTCAACTGGGCCGGAATGACGTGCTGCAGGCTCTTAGGATCGATCTGGCTTCGACGAGTCCAGAGAACCAAGATGTGATCAATCTCCGAATCCCTGTGTTTGAGTGTCCATCAACCAGTACGCCGACTGAAATCGTTCCTGGTCTCAATCTTTGGCGGGATGCCAATGGCGTATTCAGTCAACCGACAGGTACGGCCGCACGAACGGACTATGCCGCCATTGTTGGGATGTGCCCCGAGTCAGGAAGTTGGTTAGAAGCGGATTTCGGCGGTTGGGGCGAACCAAAGCATTCGGACAGTGGGCAGGTGCGGTATCCCAAGCGGCGGTTCTCGGACATCACCGATGGATTGTCGAACACGCTGCTTGTGGGAGAAAGAGCTGGTCGACCTGACCGTCATCATCCAGGGAAACCCATGATCCCGTTCACTGTGTCGGCCGGCATGCCGGATCACCATCAGGCAGCGTGGGCTGTGTCGACCCATGCACAGCACCTCGTGCTCCGCGTCGAATACGTAATCAACGAGGACAATGGTCATGGTTTGTTCTCCTTTCATGCTGGCGGTGTGAACATACTGATTGCCGACGGGGCTGTAAGGCTTTTGAGCGACTCGACTGATCGGAAGACAATACGGTCACTCATTTCTCGTGCCGGTCATGACTGATCTCGACGTTGTTGTCTGCGACGAACCAGCGAATGCACGCGAGCGACGGAGTTAAGTTGTATTCTGTGTTCACATCGTTCGCCGTCGCCGTGTGATTCGAAACGTTCGTTGAACATTAGTAACCGGATTTTACGCGACGTTTGAAACGTTTCTCGATCAAATCGGTTCTATTCTTGATTGCGATTTCCGCGATCGTATTCGGCGTCCTTGTCCCCGCACTTCGTCCCTTTCGACCTTCGCTTAAATTCGAGAACGTTCGTGTGACCGCATCCGACCAAGGTGACGGTACGACTAAAATTGCGATTAACGGAACGTTACGGAACACTGGAGGCGAATGGCTGAGGTTTCTCGCACAACACACGGACACTTCCGGTTACTACACGACTAGCGCCGAACCTAATGCTGCACTGAGATTTGAGAGCAGCGGAATCGCGGACTATTTCGATACAGGACTTGGCCCGGGGGAAAGCATGGCCTTAACGGATTCGATTGCAATCCCGCATGCGCGAGTCCAGGGCCTATCCGTTACGATCTCTTTCCACGTTGCCGCAGGACATGCGGAACCGGGAAGTACACGTTACGGATGGGCACGAAGCGAGACCTACAACATCGACGACCCATGACGTGCAACGGCATGAGGCGTTTACAAATGGACAATCAAACCGCCGTCCCCGGTCACGGCGGGCGTTCCCCGACTGACTACAGTTCACCCGGCCTGACGCACAAGAACTAGTTTGCAAACCGCGACATGCCCTGCTTGCCAAGCCGAAATTCCAGCACCTCAGATGAAGTGCGATTGTGATGCTTGCGGCTGCGTATTTCTACATGACCACAACTATCCCGATTCGCCAGCGACACCGGTGAGCTATTCGCAAATTGCACCTGAATTTGAAGACTTGCCTGATCAAGACAAGACGAAGGCACACGAATGGCTTGCTGCCGTAGCTCGACGTCCGAATTGCGTTTCCAACTACCTCTTTATTGAAACGGGCAATCTTTCAACGCTCACATTCTTGACTCATCACAATTGGATTGCGGGCAAGATCGAATACGCGAACGATACTTATCGTTTGACTGACGCCGGCGCGGATGCACTGATCGCACTTAATTCCGAACGTGGTGACCCAGCACTGAATCGTCAATCGGACGGATAGAGCGGGGAACCCTCCAGTGCACCCGAGCGGCGAAGTCGTGCGTTTCGAAGTGGATGATCAACTCCCGCCGTCGAGTGAATTTTATCGTTATCCGATTTGGATGGCGCGAACCTGCCTGTGCGTCCAAAGCTCCAAGCGACTAAGACTATTGCACTTCCGTCATATTTCACACTAGGGAACAAATGGACGCCAAACAGCACGAGACTTTGACTATTGAACAATTTACGCAACAAGCCATTCCCTTCGCAAAGCTGCCTGGACATTCGACTGCGTTGGACATTCTTGCGGATTTGGCGTGCCCTGACGAAAACACCATAATGCTCGACGTAGCCTGCGGCCCTGGTATCGTTGCCTGCCACTTTGCGCCGTCGGTGCGGCATGTTACTGGTCTTGATCTCACTCCTGAAATGATCCGACAAGCTACGCAACTTCAGGCCGAACGTGGCATCACGAACGCAAACTGGATCGAAGGCACTGCGTTGCCTCTGCCTTTTGACGACAATGAATTTTCGCTCGTCTTGACTCGCTATTCGTTCCATCACTTCCGTCAACCTGCTGCTGTGATGAAGGAATTGATTCGGGTCTGTATGCCGGGTGGGCGTGTGGTTGTTGCCGACGTCTCGCTCCCTGAACCCCAAACGATCAACTACGACAAATTGGAGATGCTGCGTGATCCATCTCACGTTCATGCACTTAGCCGCGATGAATTTTCCGCCTTGTTTATTGATTCAGCTTTGTCTTCGGTGCAATTCGCGGAGTACAAAGTTGATCTTGCATTAGAAGATCAAATTCAGGCTTCATTTCCGGTTGAGGGTGGTGCGGAGCGAATTCGTCGTATGATTCGTGAAGACGTTGGTGTAAATCTTTACGATGTCAATGCCTACTTTGACAGCGGTTCTCTTCATTACTCAATTCCAATCGTCGTTGGGGCGGCTACAAAGAACGGCTAGCCACTCCGATGCACGTTGCGGACTGGAAAAGGTTTGAAGACGAGCGGGCGGCAGGGAGACAGGGAGACAGGGAGACAGGGAGACAGGGAGACAGGGAGACAGGGAGACAGGGAGACAGGGAGACAGGGAGACAGGGAGACACGGAGACACGGAGACACGGAGACACGGAGACACGGAGACACGGAGACACGGAGACACGGAGACACGGAGACACGGAGACACGGAGACACGGAGACACGGAGACACGGAGACACGGAGACACGGAGACACGGAGA
>NZ_JBFHFD010000515.1:0-6180 GCF_041583735.1 Novipirellula sp. | reverse complement strand
TCGCCGAGTGGCTGTACCAACTTTGGCTCGGAGCCAGTCTGCTCGACAAATTACGTAAAAACGGAGCCGCGTTCGACGACGCAATGCGGCTGACCGAGCGTTTGATCGACGCTACCAAAACCTAAAAATTTTTTGAATCACTCTCTAGCCGACCGGTCTATTTTGGTCGGTCCCTTTAAGGAAGAACGACGATGAATCGCTTTGATTTTCGAAACCCCACCCAGATCCTCTTTGGCGAAGGTCGCGTTGCCGATCTGGACGCCCAAATCCCGGCCGATGCCCGCGTCCTGGTGCTCTACGGCGGACAGAGCGCCGAGCGTCACGGGACGCTCGACGAAGTGCGTGCCGCGCTAGGCAAACGCGACGTCGTTGAATTCGCGGGGATCGAAGCCAACCCCCGCTTCGCCACCTTGATGCGAGCGGTGGAATTGGCACGCCGTGAACAGGTCGATTTTCTGTTGGCGGTGGGCGGCGGATCGGTCGTCGATGGAACCAAGTTTGTCGCCGCAGCGATTCCGTTTGCTGGCGACCCGTGGAGCATTTTGACCGAGCATGGCGCGAACGTCACTGCCGCGGTCCCGTTTGGAACCGTGTTGACGTTACCCGCCACCGGTTCGGAAATGAATCATGGTTCGGTGATCACCAACGACGCCGTCAAAGCAAAGCTGGCCTTTATGAGCCCGCATGTGTACCCCGCCTTTTCGGTTCTTGATCCGACCAAGACCTACACTTTACCGCAGCGACAACTCGCCAACGGCGTCGCGGACGCGTTCGTCCACATCATCGAGCAATATTTGACCTATCCCGTCGATGCGATGGTGCAAGATCGTTTTGCCGAAGGCTTGTTGCAAACGCTGATCGAGTTGGCACCCCGGTTGAAGCAGGACGATCATGACTACGCGGCGCGGGCCAATTTTATGTGGACCACCACATGGGCATTAAACGGTATGATTGGCGCCGGCGCCCCGCAAGACTGGGCGTCGCACATGATCGGCCACGAATTGACCGCGCTGTACGACATCGATCACGCTCGCACACTGGCCATCGTGCTGCCATCACTGATGAACGAAATGCGGGATGCCAAACGCGAGAAGTTGTTGCAGTACGCCGAACGGGTTTGGGGAATCGATACCGGTGACGACGCAAGTCGCATCGACCAAGTGATTGAGCGAACACGTGAATTCTTTGAACAGCTCGGCATCCCGACAACGCTCGCAGCATATGACCTGGGCAGCGAAGCGGTTGATGCGGTGGTCGAGCAACTCGAGTCGCACGGTATGACGGCGTTGGGCGAACGACAACAAGTCACACTGGATGTCAGCCGCCGTATCCTCGAGGCCGCACTCGCTCCGGCGCAACTCACTGTCTAATTTCCATTCATAGCAAATGTCGATTGTATCCCCGAAAGATATTGAATTTAACGTAGCCTAGGCTTCCAGCCTGGGAACGTAGCCAAGGCTTCCAGCCTGGGAACGTAGCCTAGGCTTCCGGTCTGGGAACGTAGTCTAGGCTTCCAGCCTGGGTTTGCTGTGATTCCCAGGCTGGAAGCCTAGGCTACGTTACGTCACCAACCTTCCATCCCCAAAAGCATCAATTTCATGTCTGATTACGCCAAGCAAAACCGACGCATCGTTCTGAACTCACGTCCCGACGGCGCCCCAAAACCGGAGAACTTTCGGCTCGAAACGGTCGATATACCGGAGCTCGCCGCGAATGAAGTCTTGTTGCGGACCAAGTACCTTTCGCTCGACCCGTACATGCGAGGCCGCATGAACGAGGGGCCCTCCTACGCACCTCCGGTCGCCGTGGGGGACGTGATGGTTGGCGGCACCGTCAGCATCGTGGAACAGTCAAAAAACTCAAGGTTTTCCCGGGGCGATCGGGTGCTGGGCTACAGCGGATGGCAAGACTTTGCGGTGTCACGCGGCACCGACCTGATCAAGCTGGACGCCAACATGCCGCATCCTTCCTGGGCCCTTGGCGTGCTCGGGATGCCGGGCTTTACCGCCTACATGGGACTGCTCGAAATTGGCCAGCCCAAGGCGGGAGAAACAGTCGTGGTGGCCGCGGCGACCGGTGCGGTCGGTTCGGTCGTGGGCCAGATCGCGAAGCTAAAAGGATGCCGAGTCGTCGGCGTCGCAGGCGGTGCAGAAAAGTGCCGGATTGCACGCGAAGAGCTGGGCTTTGATGAATGCATCGATCACCGTGCCAGCGACTTTGCCGAGCAGTTGGCGGCAGCCTGCAGCGATGGGATCGATGTTTACTTTGAAAGCGTGGGTGGCAAGGTATTCGATGCGGTGACTCCGCTGTTGAATGTCAAAGCACGGATCCCGTTATGCGGATTGATCGCAAACTACAATGATACCGAGCCGCCAGCGGGTCCGGATCTGCGGCCGCAATGGATGATGACGATGTTGGTCAAACGGATCAAGATGCAAGGGTTTATCATCTTCGACGATTACGGTCCGCGCTACAACGAATTTGTCAGCGAGATGGAAGAGTGGGTTCGTGAAGGCAAGATTCGCGTCAACGAAGATATCGTCGACGGACTCGAAAATGCACCCCAGGCATTCATGGGACTGCTGAAAGGCAACAACTCCGGCAAACTTGTGATCCGCGTCTAAAACGGTCACGAGGGGTTAGGGATCGATCGTGCAAGGCGGTGGTCCCTCGGCCCTGCCCGAATTCGCCAGGCGGGGGAATTCGCTAGCGGAAGTCGTCAAGACTTTCGGCGGCACTGCAAAAGTTAAATTGACAATGCTGAGTGTTCCGTCGCGGCGTGAAGCCCCCAATCGTCGCACGGCTTTCCAAGCCGTTAGCGTGCACGCGTGCCGGATCGTCGAGGTAAGTTTAACCGCGACCCGTCACTAAAACTCCCAGCCAATTACGGTTCCCGCTTGGAAAGCTGGCCGGCAATCGGTTGCGCCGTGTCTCGGGTTACACCACGCGATGTCGCAATGGGTGTTCGGTGACCGGGTGGTGCTCGCTTCGATCCTGATGTTCTTCGGCCCGGATAATCCGGCTATACCCTGCCACGCCCGGCAACGCGGTCATTCCGTGAACCACGACGCTAAGTGTCGCGGTCAAAATCACCACGTTGAACAGCGAGTCGCCATGAGCAAACGTGTGTTCGCTGGTGACCAACAATGCAAAGATCACTGACGCCAACCCTCGGGGGCCGAACCAATCCAAAAACAGCACTACAAACGCCGACACAAGTAACAAATGTTCCATGAAAGGTCTTTTCAGCAGGGGAAAACGGACACTGCGAGGGACGAAGGAACCGCGTGAATCCTAATGCTACCAAGCAGCCGGTGTCTTCACGAATCCTCAGGTTTTTAGTCGTTTTGGCGATGGCCACGGATACCGCGTTGGAGCGGTTCCCGGATCGCTGCGAACGAAAACTCGCAAAAAAATTTGTAAGGCGACGGCCCTTCTTTCGTCTGCGGTGTGTATAAAACCCACCCCACTTTGTTTTCATTCACGGATGGTTAAGGAACAACCCCATGATTCACACTCTCAGCAAAACGCTCGCAGCGGCCTTGTTCGTCACTCTGGTCGGTGGATTCAGCGTGCATGCGGGTTCGCCGGTCTTCGTTGGAACCCAGGTTTCATCGCATCTGTCGATGGACCGTATCGATCACTCTCGATGGGACTCGCTGCTACGCAAGTATGTCGACACCAATGGCAGGGTGAACTACAAGGCGCTCAAGGCGTCCAGTAGTGACGTTCAGATGCTGAATCAGTATTTGAGACAATTGTCGGTCGCCAGTCCGAGTGCTCCGGCGTCTACCGATGCAACGCTCGCGTTTTGGATCAATGCCTACAACGCGGTAACGGTCCACGGGATACTGCGAGAATACCCGACCACCAGCATTCGCAATCACACCGCCAAGTTGTGGGGCTACAATCTGTGGAAAGATTTGCAATTGTACGTCGGCGGCAAGCCTTATTCGCTCGAGCAAATCGAACATGAAGTGCTGCGAAAAATGGACGAGCCTCGCATCCATTTTGCCATCGTCTGCGCGTCGATCGGTTGCCCACGACTGCTGAACGAGGCGTATGTTGCCGATCGCGTCCAGCAGCAATTGGAACTCAACACAAAAGACTTCTTCGCTCGCACCCAGAACTTTCAATATGACGAAGGTCAAAATCGAATTCAGCTATCGGCGATCCTGAGCTGGTTCGCGGAAGATTTTGGCCGCAACCAAGCGGCCGTGTTACAGCGGATTGCACCTTGGTTGCCCAGCGACGCGGCTCGCAATGCCGCGTTACAAAACACCGCCACGGTCAGCTATCTGCAGTACGACTGGAACCTCAACGCCCAGTAGCGCTGCCCCTCCCCTCCCCTTCCCTCGTTTTCCCATACCTCCTTCCCAGGCTCCCGCCTCCCCTTCCCCGCAGCAGAACTCGTCAACGGCTTGTTGAATTAATCCAATTGCAAATCGAAATGGTGAGCCGTGGGCCGCGAGGCACCGGGTATTGCGTGGGACCCGGCCGCTGACGCGCGAGCGGCTCACAACATCAACAAGTCGTCAAGCGTTTCGGCACCCGCCAACATCCCACGAACCCTGCGTCTCTCGGCGCGTCGGCAAATCGGAAAGCATTGAAAAGGTGAAATCGTAAATTGACAATTGAAAATTGCTGACTTCACAGCCACGGATGTGGCGACAGCATGTAGCCTTGGGCGCGAGGCCCAAGGGGACCTCCCATTTTTTCAATTTACAATTGTCAATTTAACTTTTTCAATCTCTTCCGCCGGCTTCACCCGCCCGGGCGAAGCCGGGAGGGTCGGAAAACGAGCCTACAGCGAGTTTTCCGGGGAGGGCTACTTCCGCGACGCAAAAACGCAACGCTTTGCAGCGTTGCGTTTCGGTCTTCCTCACGGCTCACTTGGTTAGTCATTCATGACCGGTGGCGACGTGACTTTCTCCATCGGCTGGCCGCAGCAGAGGAATTCGGTTTTGCAATCGTTGCAATCACAGCCTTTGGTGACGTGGATCTCCATTTCGCATTTTGCACAGCGGTACATATCGCCAATCTTGGGGGCTTCGATTTGGGGACTCATGATGGTTCCTTTAATAGGTTGACGTGGTTGTTTTCCAGAAACAACCAACGCAAACGCTGTTCCATCGACCGAGCCACAAGTCGATTCTGAAAACGAGGTCAGCCGCGTGGCGTCTTAGGCCATCTTTTAGAAAATGGACGGCGCCGCGCGACTGACCCCCAAGGAACGTGAACGTGACCCGCGGGTTATCCCGCCGCGTTATTCACGCGAATTCGATTGCGGGTTGTTTCGGTCGTCTTCGAACTTCTTGGCCAGCTGCTTTGTTTTTTCCAAATGCATTTGGACTTTGCTCGAAGCTTGTTGAACGATCGGTTGCAGCGATTGCGGGCCATTGCTTTCGATCGCTTGCAGTTCCGCTAACAGCATCGTGTGCGCGATGGTTTGCTGACCCAAGAAGGCCATGTTGAAATCTTGGCCTTCGTAGCGATTCAGCATCTCTTTGGTCATTTTGAGCGCATTGTCGTACGCCTGTTCACCAATTTGACAGAGCTCTTTTGGCACGGTTTGATCACCCCATTGGGTCATCCGGTCACTGCGAGTTTGCGAATCCGCGGCGGGTTGCTGACCCGTGCGATCCTGTGTTTGGCCCGTTTGTGTTTGGCCCGCTTGCAATGAATGCGTTTGCGATTGACCTGCTTGGGAACTTCCCGCATGTTGCTTCAGTGTTTGGTTCAGCGCTTGGTGATCTTGGATCAGCATTTGGGCGAATTTTTGGACTTCTTGGTTGTCCGATTTTTGCTGCGCCAACTTCGCAAGTTCGATCTCCGCTTCGTTGGACATAATCAGTTTTTGCACCAAGGCTTGCGTGACCGTGGGGCCTTGTTGTTGCTGTGAATTTGTTGCAACTCGGCGCGCTTCATAGCGATCGCTTTGATTGCTTTGATCGTTTTGCGATCCCGCTGGCTGATCGGTGATCTGGCCCGGCAGTGTCGTGGGTTGACCAGGCTGATCGGGTTGGATGATCGGCGGACTGGTTGGCACGCCTGGTTGATCGAGAGTCGTTTGCGCCACGGCGGTCGAAAGACCCGTAATTGCCGCGACCGAGAGCGCGGCGGCAGAGAAACGTAGCTTGGACATGGGGGAACTCCTGAGATCAAAGAAGGAGGTGATTG
>NZ_JBFHFD010000514.1:0-6185 GCF_041583735.1 Novipirellula sp. | reverse complement strand
GGTGGCACATTCCATCTGGATCAAGCCGTCTTTTACGGTCGTCGTTTGCCCGCATCCGGCGCGGTTAGCCAGAAGTAACGTGCCGCGAGTTCTCGGCGTATGGAATTGAATTAGGTACGCCGGAACAACGATTGGCAACTTTTGCCGTAGTGGACGAGGCTACGAGGTCCTTTGGATCAGATGAAGGCGATGGGACTCGTTGCCTCGTCCACTACAATCTCTCTTGGAACCATGGCTGCGGTGACCGACATTCCACCGAACTCGATCGACAATCACGACGCGGGTCTGCGTTCGGTTCATACCTCGAATTTCCCTGACTTGTTGGACCAGTTGGGCATCACGCTGCTTGTGACCACTTACCAGGCGGGAAAGTTGGTGATGCTGCGTAGCGATCAGGGTGTACTGAATACGCACTTTCGGATGTTTGATAAGCCGATGGGGTTGGCTGCCGATGCGAATCGGATTGCGATTGGAACCGCGATGCAGGTTCACGAATTTCACAATATCCCTGCAGCGTGCAACCGTTTGCAATCATCGCGTCCCCACGATGCCTGCTTCCTGCCCCGCGTGACACACCATACCGGTGACATCGATGTTCACGAGATGGCTTGGGTTCAGGACGAGTTGGTCTTTGTAAACACGCGGTTTTCTTGTTTGGCGAAACGCAGTGGAACGTACAACTTTGTTCCCGTTTGGCGACCCTCGTTCATCACCCAAAATGTGCCCGATGATTGCTGTCACTTAAGCGGTATGGCGGTGCGTGAGGGGGATGTCCGCTACGTGACGGCACTGGGGGATTCGAACGAGCCGAGCGGTTGGCGAGCGAACAAGAAAGATGGCGGCGTGTTGATTGACGTGCAATCCAACGAGATTGCCGCTCGCGGGCTTTCGATGCCCCATTCACCGCGTTGGCATGACGGCAAGTTGTGGCTGTTGAATTCGGGCAGCGGATCGTTTGGCGCGATCGATTTGGCGTCGGGGCAGTATGAACCGATGCTGACGCTGCCCGGTTTCACACGAGGCCTTTCGTTTTACGGACCGCTGGCCTTCATCGGGCTGTCGCAGGTTCGCGAGACCGCCGTGTTTGCAGGAATCCCGATCGCCGAACTGCCAATGGAACAACGCTGCTGTGGCGTGTGGGTCGTCAATCTGCAAACCGCAAATGTGATTGCGTTTGTGAAATTCGAAGACACCGTGCAAGAGATCTTTGCAGTCGAAGTTCTGCCAGGTTCGCGTTATCCGGAACTGGTCAACGATGACCGCGAGTTGATCGCCAGCACGTATGAATTGCCCGATACGACGTTGTCTTGCAATTCTTGATTTCGCTGCCAATGATCGATTGGTGATGTTTCTCGATGATCGATGGGAAGTTTTAGCGTGGTTTAGAGTGAGTGATTTTGCGGATCGCGGTAATGGTTTCTTCGATCTGTTCGGCTCGAACATCCGCTGCGACGTCACTGTAATAATCCGTCCGGATACCGAGTGAATCTTTCATCGCGGCGGCCAGTGGCGGATCGAGATCCAGAAAATCGTCAGCCATCTCGAAATCACGATCAAATAATATCTGATCCGCAAGGCTTTCGATCACCTCGCGCCACTGGTCCATGTCCTGGCTATAAGCGGTTAGTTTTTCGGAACCTGCAAAACCCAAATCGACGTCGTCGAGATCCTCTTCGCCAAAACCATCCACTTCATCGAAGCCGTCTTCGTCACAGAAGCCATCTTCATCACAGAAGTCTTCGTCGCTGAAACATTCGTGATAAGCCCTGAGGGTCATCATACGCAAACTCGGGGCACGGTCATCGAACCCGTCGTCTCGATCCCAATCATTCTCGTTCAAGTCAAGTCGCTGTTGATCGATCTCTTCCTCGATGAACTGGCGAACCGTTTGAAAGATCGCGTAGACCCCGGCTTCAATGACCGCCGATGGGGCAAGCGTTTCAGCCGTGGGAGTGAATAGGTGTTCGGTAATTTGACGCAGCACGGCAAGCTGTTCGCTCGTCGTCAATTGATCAAACAGCGGGACGTCGAAATCCCAACGCCAATCGCCTTCCAAATTCTTGGGATCTAAAACTCGGCTTTGCAGCCGATCGATCATGCAACCCAGCGATGTGCGAACGAGTTCGGCCTCGGCGCCGTCGAGAACCCGATCCCCTTCGGATGTTTGCCATGTCATCTCGATACTCCCTTGTGTGTCATCCCGTTATCGTAGCGGAGAGAGCACGGATGCGGAAACCATAGATCCGGCGATTGAAGCCGGGATCGTCGCAATCGGCTGCGATCGGCACAGTTTGCGATCGGTCCAGTTTGTGATCGGCACAGTTTGCAGTGGTCCAAATCAGCGGGGTGGCCCAAATCAGCGTAGTGCCCCGAAAGAACGCGGTGGCCCGAATAGCGGGGGGTGACATTGGGACCATGCACGGCGGGCGGATGATGCTAAGATAGCCCGCATCAACAAAAACAGTGAACTTCCGCGCCCTGCGAGCCCCAATTTGGTGCCAATGGGGGCGAGAGTGATAATTCAACGTGATTACGCAAGCGTGGGAGAAGGATAATGGCAAACGACGCAATCAGCGGTGACGAAAAGCGAGACACATTGGCAGGCACGGGAGGATCGGTGTCCGAGAACGTAAAGAAACAGAGCAAGTCCAACTCGATTTTGTTGGTCCCCTATCCCAAATTCATCTTCATGTACCCCACGCTGATTGTGGCGACGATCGCGGCAATCGTGATGTATTTTGGCGGCTACCATACCGTGGACCCCGATACCCAAAATCTGCCTGTGGTGATGACGGGGCTGTTTTTGGTTGTGATGATGGCCAATATGTTTGTGATCGTCTTCGATTTCCCGCGGGCCACCTCGCTGACGTTGGTTTTCGTCTTGGCGACGATCGCAATGGGGCTGTGGATGTTGACGCTACTAAAACCCGATCTTTTGCCCGCGATCGGGCACTTGTTCTCGGGACTGCGGCCGGCGGCCAATACGACCTTCTTCGTCTGCACGTCGCTGGCGATGATGTTGATGTACATCGCGGTCTTTGTCAGCGTGCGGTTTGATTACTGGGAACTTCGTAACAACGAACTGCTTCATCATCACGGTTTTCTGAGTGACTTGAAACGCTACCCCGCGCCGAATCTGCGAGTCGACAAAGAGATCAATGACGTCTTCGAATTCTTGTTGCTCGGTGCCGGCCGCTTGATTCTGCACCCGACGACCGAGAAACGAGCAATCGTGTTGGACAACATTTTGTTTGTGGGAAACAAAGAACGTGAATTGACTCGCGTGCTCGGTTCAATCAAAGTGCAAATTGGCAGCGATTCGTCTGGATCGAACTAGCAAACGACATCCCATTTATCTTTCAAAGCTGCGTCTTTCGAGTAGAGCGGGATCCCTCGCTGACGCTTTCGGGAGGTTGCGCCACGGACGTTTTGCCGGCGAATGACAACCCGAAGCGTCAGCGCGGGACCGACAAAATAACGAGATTCCCTCGCTTACGCTTCGGGTTGTGAGAAAATCGCAACTTCGAAACTCCCGCCCCAACATTCCCACCTGTTCCCCAACCTTCCCCCATGTTTATCAAACGCGTTTGCGCTGGTTTTTTGGCGTCCTTGATCATGCTGCCTGTCGCCTCGGCAGCCAATTGGACTGTCGTGCCAGGCCGTTGTAACGACGTTGATATCCAACAACGCGACCAAGTGATTGAGATCCAAACCACGGGGAGCGATCCGTTTCTCGTCGGTCAATTGAGTGACCTCGCTGCCGAAGACTCGGTGCTTCAGTTCGATTACTTCTGCGTCTCGGGCATTGAACAAGTCGAGCTGTTTTTGGGACGCCCCCGTTACGGAGACACCCCGCTGAGTCTGCCCGCGATTCCTGTGGCAGAAACGTGGCAAACCTATAGTGCACCTGTGCAGTTTGATCCGCTGCGACAGGGTGATCCGGCAGATAAAATTTTGCGGATCGATCTGGGCCGAAAGCCCGGCGTTCGAATCCAACTTCGCAACGTCCACATCCGAGCCAAGACACCGCAAGAGAAAGATCGCGAAGCAAAGCAGCAGCAATTGCGGCAGCAAAAGGTCGTGGCCGCCGAGCGGATTGAAAACTACCTTTCACAATCGTTCCCCGCTCGAATCGACTCGGTGGTCGTCCACCCATCGACCATCACCATTACATTCTCGGGGTTACCTCGATCGCTCTCGGAGTCAGAATTGCAGCTCATCGAGTGTCCGCCGTGGCAATCGATCGGCCAATCCGCAGATCCCCGCAAAGCTGACGTATCAATCCAACTGGAGGAAGCTCGGGGCACGGTGGTATTACCGCGGATTGAGGGTCATCGGGATCGATTGCAGAGCGGTTGGCGGCTAGCCCGGTCGGTCTCGGGTTCATTGTCTTACCTGACCGCGCGGACGTTCGCTACCGAGATCGATGTGATCGGTGAGAACCATTCGCCACATCGCCCGCTGCCTGCGAATCAGAAAGGGTTGGGCGGCATTGATCTGCATGGGCCCATCGATGAACTCCGAGAACTTGGCGTTACCGCGATTACTGTCAATATCGCGATCACGTCGTTCGTCAAGGATTCCCCCGGTCAAGGACGGATCAAAATCCCTACCTCAGGTGCCCCCGTTTATTTCGATACGCTGACGCTGAGCCACTATGACCGCGTGATGAATTGGGCTCGGGAAAACAACGTGGTCGTTTCGGCCATCATCTTGATTCCGACTCCGCGAACTGGCAACGACACATCGCCGCTCGTGCATCCTGAACATGACGGCGGCATTTACACGATGCCCGATTTGACCACGCCTCGTGGAACCGACATCTATGCGTTTGTCATAAGCGAAATGGCGCGGCGGTACAGCAATACCGACTCCGCTCCTGGCGGCATTACCAACTGGATCGCCCACAACGAAATCGATTTCCACACCGTGTGGACCAACATGGGATTGCAACCTCGAGCGATCGTGACCGAGTCTTACTATCGTTCGATGCGAATCATTCACAACGCGGCTCACCAACACAATCCGCACGCGCGTGTGTTCGCTTCCTTGACGCATCACTTTAATGTCCCTGAGGATGGCCAGTGGCGGCAATTGTCCGGCCGCGAAGTGATCGAGTCGCTGCAGCGTTATTCCGCGATGGAAGGCGACTTTGCCTGGGGTGTGGCCTATCATCCCTATCCTCAAAACTTGTTCGCAGCGGTGCCATGGAACGACACTCGCATCAGCGACGACTTTGATACGCCGCTGATTACAATCCAGAACTTGCAGGTGTTCGGTCGCTTTATGCAGCAGGAATCGATGCGTGATTCATCGGGTGCGGTACGACCGGTGTTGTTCAGCGAGCAGGGTTTTCATACCGATTCGTACGACGATGATGCTCAGGATCGTCAAGCCGCGGCGCTGCTGTATGCGATGCAAAAAGTGCGTGCGATGCCGATGGTTGAATCGTTTCACTACCACCGCTGGATCGATCATCCTCACGAAGGTGGATTGAAGGTGGGACTGCGAACGTTGCCCAGTGAGACCGAACCGTACGGTAAACGCAAACGCGCCTGGCACATGTACCAAGCGATTGGCACCGAACGAGAAGCACAAGTCAGCAATGATTTGCCGACACCATAACGACACGGTTTGTTAGTCAGTAGAAATAGTATCTCATCCGATGCGTCAGTTTTGTAGTCGCGTTTTTTCGCCGTGGAGTGGCGGCAGAATGTAGCATGGGGGCGAAAGCTGGACTGCGAAAACGCTGCTGCTGTCATCCGATATTGGGCGTGAGTTTTCATCCGGCTATCCTGCTGTAACCTCTCCACCGACGAAGTTGGTGGAGAGGCGACAATCCACACGTCACCTCGCCCGAGCGAAGCACGGCAGACGTCGGACGGGCCCCTCAAGGCCTCGTCCGGGTGAGGGCCGCGGTGGGCATCCTTGAAGCATGGTTCGATTGAGCTTGCTCGGTCGGCCCTCACCCGAGCAATCGCTAAAGGCTCTGCTCGACCTCTCCCAAACAAGTTTGGGAGAGGTGACAACCAACAAGTTACCTCGCCCGAGCGAAGCACGGCAGACGTCGGACGGGCCCCTCAAGGCCTCGTCCGGGTGAGGGCCGCGGTGGGCATCCTTGAAGCATCGTTCGATTGAGATTGCTCGGACGGCCCTCACCCGAGCATTCGCTGAAGGCTCTGCTC
>NZ_JBFHFD010000513.1:0-6185 GCF_041583735.1 Novipirellula sp. | reverse complement strand
GGCTACATCGACAAAAAATCGCAGGGTCCTCCCGGCTCAAAAACTCTCTGGCGTGGGATGAGCCGTTTCTCGACCATCGTTGAAGCTTTCGTTGCATTCAAGCAAATGAGTTTTGGGGTATAAAAAGGCTTCCAGCCTGTCGCTTCCGAATACTCGTTTTCGTAGCGAAACTCGCCAAAAGTTTCGGCGAGGGGGGAAAGGGGAGCAATGCTCTTGTGAGCGTCCGATCCTTGCCGCGGGTTACCCGTTTCTTTACGGCCCGCGGCTCACATGTTGCTTGAGCTGCAATCTTGCAAAATTACTTTTGCTTGCTCAGACGCAAAAGTCGCACTTCCATCACTTCGTCGCCTGGGACTTTGATCGCCGAAAGTTTTAGCGGTCCACGCCCTTTGGCCAACGTGATTTTGCCAACATGCATCGGTTTGAAATCTTTGACGTATGATTCGGACCCGCGATTGGGTGTCCGGTCGGCTTCGGCGCCATACGCGGGAGGATCGTGGGCCTGGGTGACTTTGCCAGTCAGTTTTGCATCGCCAAAATCGAGTTGGTATTCGGCTCCAACGTCATCAGCAGCACACGTGTAAAAAATCTCGATGTCAAACGTTGCCGTCTCGGAAACCTCGATGTCCCACGTGATCGCATCGTCGGGGTCGCCGACCCAGTGAGTGAAGTACGAACAGTTGGGAGCTCGGCCGCTTCGCTGGACGCTGCCGTGTTCCACCCCGTCACGGGCTGGCAGCAACGTGATCGGGGCTTCGCCGACAGGGAACGGACGCTCGTCGGGTTTGACGAGATCGCCAAGTTCCCGGACATAACGGTCCGCAGTTTGTTTCATTTCGCGGACCACATCCGGGTGTTGTTTCGAGACATCAGTGTCCTGGCCGGGATCCGCGGTGATGTCGTAAAGTTTGCCTGCGGCGTCCATGCGAAATCGTTGATTGCGAACACTCACCCGCGGTTCTGGCGTTTTGCCTTTTCCGCCACGTGGCGGTTGGTACGAGATCAACATCCGATCGTCCCACGGTGTTGTTTCGCCGCTCAGTAGCGGAACAAGGGATCGCCCATCGAGTGGTTTCTTTGGCGAAAAAGAAACCGAGGCGAGTTCGGTTAACGTCGGCAGCAAATCAACTGCTCCGGCGATCGGTTGGATTGTCTTGCCTTGGACGATATGGCCAGGCCATCGCATCAGCATCGGAACTCGGATGCCGCCTTCGTCGATACTTCCTTTGCGGCCCTTCATGCCTCCATTCCAACGCCATCCGTTGGGGCCGTTGTCGCTGAAATAGATGACGATGGTATCTTCAGAAATCGAAAGCTCATCAAGCTTGTTCAGCACTCGGCCGACGTTCCAGTCGATGTTTTCACACATCGCCAGTGCCGCTCGCAAATGAGGCATGTCCTCTTGTTTGGGATTGCGGTTGTGCATCTTTAGCGGTCGATTGGCGACCTTGTCAAAATACTCGTCCGGAACCTGCATTGGCGAATGCGGTGTGTTGTAGGGCAGGTAGCAGAAGAACGGTTTGCCCTGCTTGTGATTCGATTCCATGAACTCCATTGCATGGGTCGTCAAATCGTCCGTGATGTAGCCTTTCCCCCGAGTGATTTCATTGTTGTGTTCGAGCATTGGGTCAAAGTAATGACCCCAGTGCCCCGATGTGAAACCGTAATACTCTTCGAACCCACGCGCATTGGGGTGATAGGGGAACTGGGATCCGTTGTGCCATTTTCCGAACGCGCCGGTGGCATACCCTGCTTGCTTAAAAATGTCGGCTATCGTGACTTCGTCGGGATTGATTCGCTCTTGGCCTGTCGAGACGCCTCGCACGCCGGTTCGAGCATAGTAACGCCCGGTTAAGAATTCGGCGCGAGTGGGGGCGCACACGGGACAGACGTAAAACCGATCGAACAAAACACCGTCGGTGGCTAGCGAGTCGATGTTCGGAGTCGACAGATTTGTATTGCCATGCACACTGAGGTCACCCCAACCTTGGTCATCGGCAAGCATGATGACAACATTAGGATGTTCCGCCGCCAGAGCAATTCGCGGTTGGAAGCAAGCGATGGATGCGAGGCAGATCAGTGCCGCGGCCACGAGCGTGGTAGCGCGGAAGCCAGTGCGGCAGTGATGCGGTTGTGGGGTGGGCATGCGATGACCGAGCGTCATCGTCGAGGCAAATGAACGAGTCATTCAGGATCCTCTGGGTTAGGATGGGGGGCGGGCGTTCTAGGCGCCAAATGGCAACCCCCACTATCGTAACCCACAACGGCGATCGAATCATCCTGCTGGCAAGAGAGACGCGATATCGATCCCGAAGCCCAAGTTCATTCAAAAGCCTGTGTCCAGCCCAAAGGCTGGACACTCACGAAAATCCATTCCTTGGATGCTTAGGTTGTCAAGCTGTACGACTTGTTGCAAGTCGTTTGGTACTTCCAGACGGGGTCCCCGAGAACGTCGAATCGGGGCGAAATACCGAGTCCTGGTTCGGTCGATGCCGCCATCCGTCCATTGACGCGTTGTGGGGCGCCGTCGGCGATCGACTGCGTCACATAGCTGTTGAAATCGGTTGATGTAAACAGGTATTCGGTCGGAGTGCTGTGCGCCAGATGCGAAATCGCCGCGGTGATGATGTCGCCACCCCAGCTGTCTTCGAGCGTCATTGCGATCCCAAGCGAAACGCAAAGATCACGAGCTTGGCGAGCTTTGGTCAAGCCGCCAAATTTACTGATCTTGATATTGACCACGTCCATGGCGCGATCGGCGACCCCTTTCAGGATGGCGTCCACCGAGTCGATCACTTCGTCTAGTACAAACGGCAGCGTCGTGTTTTGGCGGATGCTCAAACATTGTTGGTAGGTGGCACAAGGCTGTTCGATATAGACGTCAACGTCCTTGACCGCATTGACCACTCGCATCGCTTCGTGCATCAACCATCCGGTGTTCGCATCGGCAATCAATTTGTCGCCCGGTTGCAAAACGGCACGAGTGGCGCGAATTCGCTCGATGTCATCGTCCGCTCGGCCGCCCACTTTCAATTGGAATCGTCGATAACCTTCGGCGCGGTAGCTGGCTACGTTTTCAGCCATCTCGGCTGCAGGGCGTTGTGAAATGGCTCGGTAAAGCACAACGTCGTCGCCATAGCGACCACCGAGCAACGTGCTGACAGGCATTTCAGCCGCTTTGCCGAGAATGTCCCAGCATGCCATGTCGATTGCCGATTTGACGTAGGGGTGACCCTTCATCAAACGGTCCATCTTCAAGTTCAATGCCATCAGTTCGGTCGGGTCATCTCCGATCAAATGGGGCGCTAGCTCTTGAATGCCCGTTCGAGCGCCGGCCGCATACGCAGGCAGATAGACGGGGCCGAGTGGACACACTTCGCCAAAACCGCTAATTCCTGAATCGGTTTGAACCTCGACCACAGTGCTGTCAAAAACGTCAACGCTTTTGCCCTCGGACCAACTGTAGTTGCCTTCGTGCAGCGGAAGGTCGACTTGGTAAATCTTGATTCCTGTGATTTTCATTGAGAGAGGCTCTTTAAAGAGAACGCGGCATGTGAGTTGTGAATTAGCAGGCCTGTCGAATCATTCGGTTTGACGACACGCCGCCAAGCTAAGGTGTCTTTGTTGGGGAACGTTCGCCGAGGGGCCGCAAATGCGTCCAACCCTATAGATCAGGGCCTCCTCAGCATGACACTGTGCATATTCTAGCGGTGGTCATTTCAGGTTACTTGGCTGGAAAATCCCTCAATTGATCATTTTGCGCATAGTTCCACCGTTTCTTCACGCTCCTGCGGCAAAATGGTCCATCGAATTGGGGGGCTTGCCGATTGTATCAGCCTCGTTGCGTTATGGGCTCGCGAACCGATCTCCGGTATGCGGTGGCGGTCATGCCACAATGCTTTTTAAACAGCTGCACAAAGTACTGCTGTGTTGTAAATCCGCTGCGTTTGGCGATGCCTTCGATGCTCAGTTCGGTGTCTCGCAGTAACTCTTTTGCAGCCTGGATGCGAATTCGGTTGATTTCTTGATTGGGCGATCGTTGCAACAGCTCGCGGCACCCGCGTTCGAGTTGACTGCGCGAAAGCGGAACCGCTTCCAAGACGTTTGTGATTCGAATCCCCTCGCAAGCGTGTTGTCGGATGAATCGAATGGCAGCCGCCAGCAGCGGATCGCTGGTGGCGACGATGTCGGATGATTGCCGTGTGACAACGCCGATCGGTGGGACCAGCAGTGGGGTCGTGCGTGGTTTGCCGCCGCTCATCATTCGGTCCAGCAATCGAGCCGCTTGGTAACCAATGCGATGCCCGTCCAATTGCACGCTGCTAAGCGTCGGCGTGCTGATGGTCGTCAGTGTCTCGTCGTTCTCGACACCGACCACGGCGATCTGTTCAGGCACCCGGACGTCGGCGCGGCGGCATGCATCGAGGAGCCAACATCCTAGTTGGTCGGTACAGGCGAGGATCGCGGCAGGTTTAGGAAGCTGCTGGATCCACTGACACAACCGAGCCTGTTGACGTTCCCACTGGCTCGGTTTCTCCGTTGCACCGGATTGATGGAATTCTTCGCATTCAAACCCCGCGGCACTGACGTGATCGACAAAGCTGTTCCGGCGGTCGATAAAAAATTGCTCGGTGTCGAGGCGGTAAATGCCAAAGTGTTCATAGCCAAGCTCAAGAAAGTGGGACGCAGCCAACTTGCCGACGGCATGATTGTCGACGCCGACAAAGGGGAATCGCTTGGCAAGCCGGCTTGATCGAAGCTCGACGGTCGGTACTCCCACCTGAGTCACCGCACGCTCGATCGCCGGGTTGCCCGAACGTGTCAAGATTCCATCGCCGTCCCATTTTCGCAGCCAAGGAGGCGGTTCGGATTCGAGGTCACGTAGTTCGACAAACATTGACCACGATGCTTGTTCGGTGGCATAGCGTTTGACGCCACTGAGCAAGTCGCGCCCGTAGCTGCGTGAGGTTTCGATGATCAGGGCAACGCGGCGCAGGGCAACAGTCTCCTTTGGTGCATTCGGACTCAGCCTAATCGGCCGATTCC
Source organism: Novipirellula sp. (assembly GCF_041583735.1). Taxonomy (NCBI): domain Bacteria; kingdom Pseudomonadati; phylum Planctomycetota; class Planctomycetia; order Pirellulales; family Pirellulaceae; genus Novipirellula; species Novipirellula sp. The sequence continues at coordinate 1,139 of NZ_JBFHFD010000513.1, read as the reverse complement.
GTAACGCAATATAGTGTAAAAGAATGACGCAAAAGCGTATGCGTGATTCGTGCCGGTTCATGTTAAAATTGTCAGATCCTTGTCGGCCGGCGATTTCCCACCTCGGCTGATGCCGCACGCTTCTCCCCATCCCCACACCAATCCCCACCCAGAGTTCTTCGATGAAGCGACGTCAATTTTGCCAGCTCGCTGCGACCACTGCGACCGCTTGCATGGCATCGCCCTTGTTGGCGAGTGATTCCGCCGCATGGCGACCGAAATACTTGCTGGGCTCGTGTCTCTACGGTTACGCCCCAGTGGCCGACGTGGTGGCCGAGGTTCGCAAGACCGGCGCCAAGGCCATCGACATTTGGCCCAAAGTGCACGGGAACCAGCGTGAGCAGATTGATGCGATGGGAGCCGACGCTTTCGCCGAATTGCTGGCCAAGCATGACGTCCAACTTGGCTGTTTGACGCAGTACAAATTGGGACCGTTTCGTTTGCAGGACGAAATGCGTTTTGCAGAAAAGTTTGGCTGCAAAACCATTGTCGCGGGCGGTTCGGGCCCGAAAGGCTTGAAGGGCAGCGAGCTGAAGCGTGCCGTTGGCGAATTCGCCGAAAAAATGAAACCTCATCTCGCGGTTGCCGCGGAAACCGGCGTCACGATCGCGATCGAAAATCACGCCAACAATCTAATCGAGTCGCCTGATTCGATGAAATGGTTGATTGAATTGTGCCCGAGCCCGCATCTCGGAATCGCGTTGGCGCCGTATCACTTGCCACAAGATCCTGATGCATTGGCCGGTTTGATTCGCGAGCTTTGTCCGCGGATCGAAGTGTTTTACGCGTGGCAGCACGGCATGGGCAGCTCGACAAAACAAGCTCGTGAATTGGAGATGCAACAAATGCCCGGTCGTGGCGAGCTCGACTTTGCTCCGATCATGCACGCACTTGCCAAAGAGAATTACTCGGGCTGGACCGAGATTTTTATGCACTCGTTCCCGCGAGGAACCGCGATTGCCGACACGACCGCCGCCGTCACCGCGGATGTGAACCAGGCTCGCGATTACTTGGCATCGCTGTAAATAACCCGCAAACCCCTCGACCCCTTTCTTCTCTTTCAAAGTCTAGAAATGACCATGGAAAAAGTATTGATTGTG
>NZ_JBFHFD010000512.1:0-6188 GCF_041583735.1 Novipirellula sp. | reverse complement strand
GCCCGCCTCGCTGCTAGCGTTCTTGCCCGGAACAACTCTTGGACTTCACATTGGCGCTGCGGTCGAAGCGGGCATCCCAGCCGCAATCCAGCGAACGACTGGTAACCCAATGGCTTCCGCAAAGTTCTTTCTCGGCTTTGCCACGGTCGCGCTCGCGGTCACCTTTGCGTACCGTGTCCCGCGTTGGTATTTTGTGGGTCGGCATCGCATTCTCTGGTGGTCAGCGTTTCTTAGCGGATCGCTAATCGTGGGACTCGGTTTCTCCACTGTTGTTGTTCTCGGTCGACTCGGGTTCTACAATCCCGTTGGGCCGCCCACCGCTGCGGCCGTTGCGATTCTTGTGGCGATTGTCTCGGTTTGCGTAGTTCTCGGCGTCGAAGCCGAAGCCTGTTGTGCACGTTTGCGTAAGGCTAACACCGGCGGATAACCATCGCGTGTACGTTGCGGACTGGAAATGGCATGAAGACGAGCGGGTGGGAAGGGAGACAGGGAGACAGGGAGACAGGGAGACAGGGAGACAGGGAGACAGGGAGACAGGGAGAGGGGGAGACAGGGAGAGGGGGAGAGGGGGAGAGGGGGAGATTCATTGCTGGCACTACTTCCAGATGCCGGCTTCGCTGAGTTGTTTGGTCGCGGTGCCGGCCCAATCTCGGTTCGCCGCTGGCGATGCGGGACTGGGGTGAAGGATCCGCGAAAGTTTTGCCTCGCTGTGGATGGCCTCAAGGGATCGTTTCAAACACCCTTCGGCATACGCACCGACGCCGACGACGTAGGTCGGGTCGAGCAGCTGCAGCAATCGTTGCAGGTGCGCGTCACAGACCTCGTTGAGCGACTCTCGCTCGGCGACCGGCAGTTTGTCGGGCGTACGATTGCGGGCCGATTCTTCCATGAACACCAACGGACAATAATTCAGGACGAAGTGGTCTTTGAAAAACAGATCCGCAGTCTTAAACCGCTCGCGAAATAACCCCCACAGTCGTCGTCCACTGACCTCGCTCTTGGCACAATCGAATCCTTCGACAGGCCGTTTGGGATGTTCGTTTTCAGGGTGATCGACGGCGACATTGATCCCCATCCAATTCTTGACCGAGTCGATCTCGCCAAACGGAACTCCGGTTTGTGCCATCCCCCAGGGGCCTGGGTTCATCCCCAAGAATACGACTTTCACTCCCTTGTTGTTGACATGTTCCAGATAGGCTTCGTGCCCCTTCCAGGCGTAACGCAGCGGATTGTAGACGTGCGTCACCGGTTCGGAAAACGACAGCGAATCGACATCGTCGCGGAGTTGCTGAGCGGCAGCGATCACGGAATCGCGAATACTCGTTTTCTTTTTAGCCATCAGAGAGACGCAGGTCCTTCGGAAGTGGGTTCGAGTTCGGTATTGGAGGTTGCCGGGTCGGGAATTGCGGGGGCGGGGATCGCCGGTGGTTCTAAGTCGGAGGCATCAAACAGGTCACGCGACTGAGACAAAATCATGATCTTTTGCCAGATTTTGCGGCTCATACTGGTGCTTAGTTGTTCGATCTCGGTGACGGCGGCGACGGAATGAGCGTCGTCGAATCGCTCGACGTACAACGCCGCGATCTTGCCGACTAGCGATAGCATCTCGCTGCAATAGTCCAAGTAACGACCGAGCAAGAATGGCGTCATGTTGTATTTGGGCGAGTGATCGGTCGCTTGCCAATTTCGCAAAATCCGTTCGGGATCTTTGGTCAATTGATGCATGTCGATGATGTGGGCGATCGACCGTAATTCGTGGACCGCCGCCAACGCTCGTTTGCGTTTAATCCGCGTTTCTAAACTGATCAAAAAGTACAAGGCGATGCCGACAAACACGGCACCATTGATCCCGGCGTCAAAGGTTTGAATAAAGTCCATCGGACTGACTTCGTCCGGTTCCAAGCGAACCACCAACGCTCCGTAGAAAATCAAAACGGCCAACAAGCTGAACGCCAACAGGTAACCGACCGCGCGAATCCACAAGATCGGACGTCCGATCCAGGCCGATCGCGATGCCGCTTGCAGCGAGACTTGGTGAAGTTGTCCGCACAGTTTGCCGAGTCCGCAATGAGGAAATCGCTCGTCGATCCGCACGCGAAGCATCGCGACCGTTTCGACGATGCGGTCATCCCGCAGTCGCAGTAGATCGTGAGGCTCTTTTTCGACATAGTCGGTTGGGTCGTTCATTCGCATGCGTCTCGCAGAAAAGCCAGGATCCTAGCAAAGCCAGAACCCTAGCAAAGCCAGGAAGGATGTTTTGCTTCGAATGACACGGTGGGAAGTCATCGTGTGAACCCAGGCTGGCAGCCTGGACTACGTTCACACTGCCATATACTCTTCGATGGCATCAATCACGATCTCTTCGGGCGCAGGTTTACCCACCCATTTTTCGATACATTGGCAAATCATACCGACTCGCCGCTGGTCGATGTTGATCACCGTGGCTTCGAAATCATCGAGTGCTTCGGCCACCGCTTCATTGCCGCTGAGGTCAATCAGCAGAGATGATGGGCAGGCGGCGGACGCGTCTTCGATTTCCAGTGCCACCGCATCCGCATCGAGCTCGCCAATCAGGACCACATCCGCCTCGGGAATCGAGGCGGTGTCGGGTTCGAGCAAGGACTGTTTCAGGAGTTCGCGATACGGTTCGGGAAACAGCGAGTCGAGATCGCGGCCGATTTCGCCAATGACCCACGCGGAAACCGCCGAATCGTCCTGTTTGGCCGAGAGGTGAGCATGGATCTGAGCCGAAATCCATTGGCTTTCGGCATCAAAACCAAGCAGACCTGAGTTTTGTGAAGCAGTGCCTTGTAGACCCGAGCGGGCAATCGGGTCACGATAGAAACAGTCCAGTACTGCGGGGCCGGATTGATCGGGCAGATGGCCGGCAGCCCACTGAGCCGCTTCCCGGATCAAATTCTTGCTGAGCAGAATTCCGCGGACCCCGAGCACCTCGAGTCCATGCAGGGCGACGGGCAAGTTTTCCGGCGTGACATCAAAAGACATCACTCGCCAATCGAGCTTCATCGCTTCAAAGGCCCGTTCGATCGCGAGCTGTGACGGATTTCCGGCAATCGGGTGCCCAAGCACCGCGATGATCGGTTCAGTGGTACCATCCATGTTTCAAGTTCGCTCTCTCTCAAACCAAACCGTGGAAATGTCAAGTGGAAGCCGGAAAACAGCAAACCTACTTGATTCCGCTGTTAAACCGAAGGGCGCTGGTAATTCTGGGCAGCTGGGCACTGGCAATGATTGTCGCAACATGGCGGACTGCAGATCCCGCTCATGGAATCGTCGAAAGCCACGAAATTAATTTTGCGTTTCGCTGTTTCATTGTCGGCTGCTGGTTGGGCAGCATCGCAGTGAGTTGTTGGATCACGTCGGCGGTCAAAAAAACGGTGATGCGGTATGGATTGCAAGTCGCACTGGTGCTAGTCGGCGTGACGTCGTTTTGGGGCACGTTTAGTGATGACCCTTGGCTATCAACTTTGGTGGATATGGTGGGAATCGTGCTGAGTCAAAACGTCGTGTTTGCGTGGATTGCGGTCCCTCGATGGAACGATACGCGAGAGTCAAGTCAGCGGAAACGACGTCAATTTTCGATCGGCGACCTGATTGCGATCACGACCGTGTTTGCGTTGCTATTAACATCGGCACGCGATTTTCTGCCCCCGATACGCGCCGAACTCTATTGGCCGGTGCTGATTGGGATCTGGTTGACGGTCCCCGTCGCCACCGCGCTGCTCAGCCAAGCGATGCTACTCGTCGCGTCGCGCGGCGGGTTGGCGCGTGTGATCCTGGTGGGATTCGTACTCTTTTTAGGCAGTTTCGCGATGGCGATTTTTGCCACGGAGTTCGAATTTCCCATCGAGTGGAATGATCTGTTTTTTCTATACGTGCTGTACTATTTGATGGTGTTTGTCGGCTTTCTGTGTGCGTTTGCGGTTGCCAGTTTCGCTGGTCGATTGGCCGCGCAACACGTCGAAGCCCGGGAACCGACCCCCGATCGCGACACGGCAAATTAAATTGACAAGGAAATGAAATCGACAACGGCTAATTGCGGGCCGCGTCGACGATCGCATCGACCACCAATCGGTCGTCGTACTGAGTCAACGTGAATTGCCCGCCGCGGAACCACTGCATGATCGGATGGGCATAGTCCAAGGGCGAGGTCAGCGGTGGTCGTGTGCCATGCCATGCCGTGCTCTGCCATTGATCCACTTGAGGCTGAAATTGGTATTCGCCGCCGAGGGTGCACTGCAGATCGGTGGCGAAAATATCCTGCGTGGCCGCGAGTGCTTCGGCGGGCGGCACTCGCAATTGGCGTGACAACATGCCCAGGAAATCGGCTCCCGCCAAACTGCTGGTTGCCGATCGTTGGTACAACTGGTTCGTCACCCAAGATTCGAGTTGGCTGCCTCGCAAATTACCGATTCGACCGCGAAGTTGGGCCGCGTCCTCGACTTCGATCGAAGCCAAAAACGGCAAACTCGCGGTCAGCAAATCGGGATAAAACGACAACACGCTGAACCCGCCTCCGGTGTAGCGATAGATTCCGCCAATCAAGCGGCTCATCCCCGGACCGACCGGGGTGCCACGGCCTAGCCCCAGCGGCAATCGATCAATCGCTCCGGGTAATGGCCACGCGCCGATGTAGCCTGGCAACTGTTTCAGTGCACGATAGGTCTTGATCAAGCCGTCGAAGTCATCGGGATTTGGTGGCACCGAGTCTTTGATCGCAGCAAACAGATGCGTTGGGGGACCCAGCTGTTCCGATGCCACGTGAGCCTGGACCGCCACGATGTCATCCGGAGCAAATTGCATCGCGACTCGGGTCGGTGGCCCCAATTGCTGAGCGTACTTGCCGTATTGTGCGGGCGACCATGGAGCGATCTCGGCATGGATCGCGAGCCGTTCGACGGTGGCGTTTTGATCGCCACCGGCAAAAACCGTTTCCCGCTGGACCCCGACCATGATCGGGTCCATGTGCGGAAATCGTGAGGTGTAACTCGCCGCGATCCGCGAGTACCACAACGCTTCTTCGGCCGTCACGTTTTGTAGTTCAATGTCGGCGATCGGCAAAAACGTCCCGCGAGCACCGCGGCGTGTATCGATCACGCTATCGCCGAGTTCCACGATCCCGCTGGCGTCCGAACGTTCACTAAAGTTGTTGGGCAGGTAGCCGCGTCTGATCAATTGGTCAATCGACACCGTCGGTGCCCCTTCGGCGGCAGCGGCTAATTTGGCCAGCTGTACCAAGGTTACGTCCGATTTCGCGTCGATCCGTCGCCGCAGCTCGATCAGGTATTCGGGTGACACCAAACCTTGCAGCATCTGAGGCGAAAAGTACGCAAACAGTGAATCCTCTCGTTCGATTGGCATCAATCGCCGAGCGAGTCGGAATTCCGAGGTCGCCGCGAGCGATTGCCCACTTTCGCCGACTTCGAGAAAACGCCTCGCCATCGTTTCGCTGTTGGTGACCAGGATGTACTCGCCATCTTCGACCATAAACGATCGCACGCGATTGTCGGCACTTTGCAGCAGCGAAACGGTTTTACCAGCGATGGTGGTGTCGCCAAGTTCAATCGCGTCGTCCGATTTCGCTCGTGTCGCTCGATCGTTTTGCAGTGAGGTGCGGAACAAGAACGCATTCTTGACTTTGAACAACACGCCCAACGTCGCTCCGTCATTCAAATACAGATCGCGACCGATGATCGCTTGGTCCTCGATCACGGTGGGGCCCAACATTCGCGACAATTGATTCATTTCCAGATTCAATTGCGTTTCGATGGCCTTGGTTCCCGGGCTGCGGAAACCTCTTAGCGTGACCATTCGCGAAACGTCGCCGCCGTATTCTTCCGAAAGATCACGAAACCACAAATAGTTCTCGAACGACCCATAGCGAATATAAAAACACTCCGGCGGCACTCGCGTTGCCAGCGGTTCGATCACGGTGTTGTCATTCGCACCGCCGGGGTTTGGAATCGGCTGGGTCCATCGCGGAGCGGCGGGAACCGGGACGACTCGGTTCATGTCCGGTGCGAGAGGTTGTCCCATCGCGGCTTGGCGAAACATTGCCTCGGTCGCTTGCTCGGCACCCGCCATCAATTTCAATGTCGACACCAACGTGTCGCCGGCCTCGGTCTCGGTGGTGAACCAAGCTGGCATGGGAAGATGCAAACGGCCGG
>NZ_JBFHFD010000511.1:0-6190 GCF_041583735.1 Novipirellula sp. | reverse complement strand
GTCGTTGATCAGCGAAATCACATCGTCCATGTCTCGCGCACTGGAAAAATCGATCTCTGCCGATTTCCCCGAACGGTCGGTGATCCGCACGACGCCCGCTTCCACGCCGCGACCATTATTTAGACTCGAAAGCGCCACCGAATCATCGATCAGATTTTCGCCATGATTGATACTGATTTGGCCCGTAAAGCCCAACGCGGTATCGGAAGCACTGAATCGCTGTAGAGACGTGGTGTTATGAGTCGAGGCCGTTTGCAGCGTCCGCACCACATGGGTACCAACTTGGGCTGCACTTCCACTTTTGACCGACAACGCGTCGCTATTGGAAGACGTTGACGTTTTGCTTTTGAATAGCGTTGAGCTCGACAACCGATTCCCGGCAAGCTGGACGCCAATCACCGACGCAGTCAACTCGGCAATCGCCGCTTGTTTGTTTGCCAGCAATTCGGTGCTGGCGACCAAACGGTCACGCGGTTGGGCACTGATCGCAATCAACTGATCGACCGTACCGACGATATCGGTGCCGGTGATAAGCCCGACGGAAGATTGAATTCGCCCCATGAGTGTTTTGCAACATTAGTAATAGGAGTGCAGCATTGCGAAAAGCCGCAACCTGCGTCTTGAACGGTCGAGAAGGGCCAAGCTTGGCACCGGGTGAGTTCCACGCACCCCTTCCATGACTGGATCTGCGCAAGACTCTCCACTATTCCCTACCTCACAATCGACTATTACTAGCCCATTCGTCCAGAAAAAGATCCGCTATAAACGGTACTCTGTGACGGTAAGTGGGGTTGTCCGAGAATGACATCTTGCCGGCCGAGATCTCTCTCGACCGGCCGTATGCCAGTCAAACAGGAACATTTAGTCTTATCGTAGAAGCGACAGGACGTTCTGCGGGTTCTGGTTGGCGAGCGATAGCACGTTGGTGCCCGATTGAACCAGAATCTGAGCTCGTGTCAGGTTCGCCGACTCTTGAGCAAAATCCGCATCTCGGATCGAACTTTCGGCCTCTTGCAGATTGGCCATCGTTTCGTTCAAGCTGACCAAGTTGCTTTCGAGCGTCGTCGACTGGAACGCACCAAGTCGACCTCGAATGCTGGTCACTTGATCAATCGCCTCGGTGACAATTTGTGCGGCCTTGTTCGGGTCGTTCGTCAGCGATGCGGCTTCGCCACTGCCGAGTTGGAACAGTTTTCCCGAGGTTCCGCCGAGCCGAGCCGAGCCGACGCTGCCGATACCGATTCGTGCTTGTTGGTTGCTGACCACGTCGGAACCAAGTTGGAACAGGGCTCCACCGCCGGTGATGGTGAAGTCGACACTGTCGCTTGATCCGGCTTCGACGGTGATTGCCACGTCAAGCGTCGAGGTGTTGATCGACAACTCGTTGCCTTTGCCATTGGCATCCACCCCGTTGATCTTGGCCTTGATGTCGGCACCCGTGTCACGAGCTCCGGCACCGATCGAAGTTTCGAACGTACCCCCGGTTTCTTCTTGAATCACCCGCAGGTCGACGATGGCGTCCGAACCGTATTCGCTGGATGTCAGAACCAGTGAGGTTCCGTCTTTGGTTGCGGTGACGCCGGTCGCGTCTTTGACCAAGTTGATCTGGGTGATTAGGTCATCAATTCCGGTGCCGGCACTGACGTTAAAGACTTCAGAACCCGATTTACCAAGCAGTTCAAAAACGACGTCTTTTGCTAAACCGCCGGTTGCCAATCCACCGTCGGCGAAGGCGGTCGTGCTGTCGGTGTCGGTGCTGCCGTTGAAAGTCGTCAACGTGTCCCCGGCATCCGCTTCGGCGACATAAGTCCCTTCGGTATTGATCGCGTTGACAATATCGGCCACGGCGACATCGGTATCGTCGTCCACGGTGATGGTGATATTGCCGCTGCCATCCACGACCGCCGTTGGGGTCGTGGTTCCATCGACTTTGCTGAACGTGATCGTCGCACCGTTAGCGGTCGCACCGTTGGTCGTTGCGGTCAACGAGATTGACGAGGTCAAGGTCGCAGCGTCCGCACCGCCGGTCGGAGCCGTAATGGTCGGAGCCGCCGTCGTATTGTCGTAATCACCGACTGGAATCGTGTCACCGTTGGTGATCGCAGCACTGTAACCACTGATGCCGTCAATCGCCGCGCGAATCTCTTCCAATGTCGTCGTACCGCTATCATCGACGATCACTTCAATGTCGCCCGAACCATTAATGCTAGCGCTGGTGGTCGCACCGCTCGTTTTGGTGAAGACCAAGCCAATGTCGCCGGCCGCACCCGTGGCGTCGGCGGTAATGTCGATCGTTGCAGTACTGGTCGAAGCGTCGGCACCTCCGGTAAGCGATTCCGATCCGCTGGCCACCACATCGGTATTGTCGACGTTGACTGCCGCGACACTCGCAAAATCAAAGTCAGTGTTGCCGGACAATTCCGTTGCGATTGCAGCGAGGGTTTTGCCCTCTTCCAGCGTGATCGTCACTTCGCCCGAGACCGAGCTATCGATCGACGATGGCGTTCCCGATCCCACGGTTTGGACGATGATGTCCAAACCTTCGCCCGCAGCGCCTTCGAAGGCTCCGCCAGCCTTGGTGGTAAGTGTGAAATCACCCGCATTGGCAAGCGTGATCGTACCCGAAGTCGCTTCGGTTTGAGCATTCGCTTGGGTGAATTCGAGTGAACCAGCCGAATTAGCTGCCGTGACCGTGCGAGACAGATCGAGTGATCCCGCTGATTTTGCTGCGGGGGTCGCATCAGGAATGTTCGCGATCGAGACTGTGGCTTGTTCGGCAGCTGCTGTTACCGACACCGAAACATTCAACGAACCGTTAGGACCAAGATTTGCCTGATCGATCTGCAAATTGCTGATCTTGTTGAAGTTCGTGCCCGCTTTGGTCAAGAAGTCCAAACCACCGTCCAACAGCTTGCGACCTTGGAAGGTCGTCGTTTGCGCGATTCGGTTGATCGCTTCCAATGAACTGTCGATTTGCAGTTGGTTTGCCGCGATTTCTTCGTTGCTCAACGCCCCGGTGTTCGCTGCTTCGACGACCAATCCACGGACATCGTTCAGCAGGTTGCTGACCTGGCCCAACGCACTGTCGGCCGTGCTGATGATTTGGCTCGCACGCCGTGTGTTGCTGACTGCCTTTCCAAGACTGGTGATTTCCGATCGCAAAGCTTCACTTGCGATCAAGCCCGCCGGATCATCCGAGCCACTGTTAATTCTCAAACCGGTGCTCAAACGCGTCAACGCCGTTTGCAGGTCATTGTTGCTCGATTGTAGACGGTTCTGGGCGACGAGCGAGGGAACGTTTGTGTTGATTCTTGTCATGGTCTTAATTATTCCTGCGGCAAATCGAAAACGTGAAGGTACGAATCCGGCCGAAGTGAACCGGTGTTCCTGGAAAGGCTACGGAGTCCTAATGACTCAAACCTCGGATCGACACTTTTGCCGACAGTGTGAAGATCGGATGTGTCGCTAGAAACTCTGCGGGTATTGTCAGCAAAACTGAATCGGTCGACTCCAAAGTGCTCCGATATCAGGCATAGTCGTTACAGCTTGACCAGTTGACGCAGTTTCAAGGTCCGATTGGGCAAAATGGATTGGACTTTGACAAGTTAGAAACCCCACAACACTTGCGACCTGCCCCCCTCTGGTTGCGAGAATCTAGTTTTGCTGGGGAGATTGGGGCGAGAGGAATGAGGGGTGACGACCGTCGGAAGGGGGGCGGGGCGACGAACACGATCGCCCCCAAACGAAAACAGGCCGCTCGAGATTGCTCTCGAGCGGCCTGTCGCTACTATTAAAATCGTCTCATTCGACGCGGGCTTCGAAATTATCGAAGCAGCGAGAGAACGTTTTGAGGATTTTGGTTGGCAAGCGACAACACGTTGGTGCCCGATTGAACCAAGATTTGAGCACGTGTCAGATTCGCCGATTCTTTGGCGAAGTCCGCATCACGAATCGAGCTTTCGGCTTCTTGCAAGTTGGAAAGCGTCTCGTTCAAGCTGACCAAGTTGCTGTCGAGGGTCGTCGATTGGAACGCTCCAAGTCGCCCACGAATCCCCGTCACTTGCTCGATTGCTTGGCTGACGATTTCGGCTGCCTTCGAAGGATCATTGGCCAACGATGCCGCTCCCCCCGAGCTCAACTCGAACAACTTGCCGCTGGTTCCGCCTAAGCGAGCGGTGTTGACGCTGTTGATACCGATACGAGCTTGTTGGTTACCGACCACATCGGCACCAAGTTGGAACTTCGCACCGCCACCGGTGATGTCGAAGCTGATGTTGTCGCTCGATCCCTCTTCGACGGTTAGCGAAAGGTCAAGTGTCGAAGTGTTGATGTTTAGGCTGTTGCCTTTGCCATTCGCTTCGATACCGTTGACTTTGGCCTGGATATCCGCTCCGGTATCCCGTTTGCCCGCTCCGACGGCAGCGGTCAGCGTTCCGGAGGCTGCTTCGTTGATCACTCGCAAATCGACCACGGCATCGCTGCCGTAGGCGGTCGAGGTCAAGTTCAACGTGGTGCCGTCTTTGGTCGCTTTCACGCCCGTTGCATCGGACACCAAGTTGATTTGGCTAACCAATTCGTCAATCGAGGTGTTCTTGCTGACGTTGAAGACTTCCGATCCATTGGCGCCCTGCAACTCAAATACAGCGGCTTCGGCCAATCCACCACCCGCATCCACTCCGTCCACCAAGTTTGCACTCGCAGCGGTAGAGATTGTCGGATCGAACGTGGTGAAATCACCTCCGGTTTCAATTTCAGCGGTAAAATCGGTTCCCGCTTCAATGGCATCGACCACCGATGACAGCGTCACGCTGCTGGCATCGTCGACCGTAATCGTCAACACGCCAGTACCCGAGTCGAACGCAGCAGTTGGAGTCGTGGTGCCAGTCGCTTCGACGTAACTGATGCTAGAGATGTTGCTGGCGGTACCCGCAACGCTAGCGGTTAGGTTGATCGTTGCGGTTTCGGCGGTACCCGCATCGGCACCTCCTGCCAAACTTGTCTGAGTCAAAGTCGCAGCACCGACGTTGGTTGCACCACCGGTGGTGGTCAACGTTGCATCGTCGTCGTTGGCGTCAACAAACGCGTTGAATGCCGTAGCGATATCGTCCGCCGTGGCGGTCGAGTCGCTTGCCAGCGTGATCGTGTAGTCGTCACCCGACTTACTAACAACTGGCGAAGTTCCTGTGCCGCCTGACGCCACGACGGTAATGGAAAGATCGTCACCGGCCGCACCGGCGGTGTCCGCAGTGAGCGTGAAGTCTTCGCCGCCGAGTGTGAAATCCAAGGTCGACGCGACCGCCGCCGTTTGGCTGGTGAATGTGATATCGCCGGTGGCCGCAGTGGCAGTGATTCCCGCAGGAATGTCGGCCACAGCCACGGTGGCTTGTTCCGCAGCTTTGCTGACCGTGACATCCACCGATACCTTACCGGTGCTGCCCAAGCTTGCTTGGTCCACTTGCAGGTCTTTGACCTTGGCAAAATTGGTGCCAGCGGAAGTTTGGAAGCCCAAGCTGCCGTCAAGCAACTTACGACCTTGGAAGGTCGTGGTCTGTGCGATTCGGTTGATCGCTTCCAAAGAACTATCAATTTGCAGTTGGTTCGCCGCGATTTCCTCGCTGCTCAGTGCTCCGGTGTTCGCCGCTTCGACGACCAAGCCCCGCACGTCGTTGAGCAAGTTACTGACTTGGCCCAACGCACTGTCGGCGGTACTGATGATTTGGTTGGCGCGACTGGTATTGCTGATTGCTTTGTTTAGACCGGTGATTTCCGATCGCAACGCTTCACTGGCAATCAAACCCGCTGGGTCATCCGACCCGCTATTGATTCGCAAACCGGTGCTCAAACGCGTCAACGAGGTTTGCAGATCGTTGTTGCTACTTTGCAGACGGTTTTGGGCAACAAGTGACGAAACGTTGGTATTAATTCTGGTCATAGTTCTTTAATCCTCTGATTTTGCGGCCAATCGCATTAACGATGATGGATCCGGCCGCTAGAAAGGACCGGCAGACTTTAGGACTGCCTCGATTTTGGTACCGACCTTCGATTCCTACCCCATGAAGGCACTCTTGTCTGACGAAAAGATGGGTTACGAAAAGCGTGCGGACTGGGAAACTTGATCAAGCTTTCCCTCAGACATGCAAAAACTCACTATCCGTGGGTGCCTAATCGGCACGATCGTTACAGAGGACCC
>NZ_JBFHFD010000510.1:0-6200 GCF_041583735.1 Novipirellula sp. | reverse complement strand
GACGCCATCGAGTCGCGATTACGTGCTGAACCTCGATATGTGGTACGCTCAAGCCCATCCATTGGAGGATTTTGCCGAGACATTTGCGGTCTGGTTGCGGCCAGGCTCACGCTGGCGGACTCAATATCGCGATTGGCCCGCGATCGAGAAACTGGAGTTTGTCGACGAGTTCATGAAGTCGATTCAAGGAAAACGACCGCTGGTTTACAACCGAAAAACGATCGATCCGGTCAGCCGACTTCGAAAAACGCTACGGACGCATTATCAGCGAAAACGTGAACATTACGGCGTCGACTATCCGAGTATCTATGATGCCGACCTGCGCAAACTGTTTTCGTCTGACGAAGAGCACCGACGCAATGTGACCGCCGCCGCCTTTTTGAGCCGAATTCGCAACGAGCTACGAACGATCGTGGCCCACTGGACCGGCGAATACACCTACACGATTGACCAGGTGATCCAAGAAATGATCGAACGATGCCGCGAATTGAATTTGCGACTCGGCGGAGCCATCGAACAAGTCAAGCGAGATGCCATGATTTTAGTCGCAGTGCGAACCACCAACTTTTTACACGAAGGACGGCATCGTGTTGCGATGTAGCAATCATTTCAGGAAAACGTTCCTGATCACCAGCCCCTTCCTGCTCGCGAGTGCCCCCCAGCTCGTCAACCGAGGATCGTCAGCAGACGGAGCGGGATTATGAGCTCGCTAAGGATCTTGGTACTCGTTCGCGAAGGACATGTTCCGCCGCTGACGCTCGAGGGCGTTGACGAAAAAGAATTAGACGACTGGAAGGCTGAATTTGACGTCTGTGACACACTGCGTCACATCGGCCACGAGGTGCTTCCGATCGGGGTGTACGATGATCTGACGCCGATCCGTGAAGCCTTGCGTGAATTCAAACCCGACATCACCTTCATGATGCTGGAAGAATTCCACGGAGTCGTCACCTATGACTTTGCCGTGATCAGCTATCTGGAATTGATGCAGCAGCCCTATACCGGATGCAATCCGCGTGGATTGCTGCTCAGCAAGGACAAGGCGTTATCGAAAAAAGTGTTGACGTATCATCGCATTCCGACGCCTCGGTTTGCGGTCTTTCCTGCGGGTCGCACAATCCATCGTCCCAAAAAATTGTCGTTCCCACTGTTTGTGAAATCGGCGATCGAAGACGCCTCGTTTGGGATCGCCCAGGCTTCGATTGTCCATAACGACGAAGCGCTAGTGGAACGCGTCAAGTTCATCCATGACAAGACGAACGACGATGCGATGGCCGAACAGTACATCGAAGGCCGCGAATTGTACGTCGGGGTGATCGGCAACAACCGCTTGCAAACCTTCCCGCCGTGGGAAATGGTGTTTGCCAAGATGCCTGATGACATCGCCAAAATCGCGACTCGCCAGGTCAAGTGGAATCACAAGTACCAAGAGAAACATGGCATCACCACCGAGGAAGCCAAGGATCTCGACGACGCCACGAAACTAAAGATTTCTCGTCTTTGCAAACGAGTCTACCGGGCACTGAACATGAGCGGTTACGCGCGAATGGATTTACGGATGACCGACAAAGGCGAGATCTTCGTGATCGAAGCCAATGCGAATCCCAACATTGAGTATGGCGAAGATTTTTCGGAATCAGCCGAGACGATCGGCATTACGTACGAGATGCTGCTGCAAAAAATCCTCAACCTAGGGCTGCGATACAAAGCAGCCTGGATGACGGTTTGACTCGCCCCATGCGATCGACGCATGGGAACGAATCACGACGGCACCGCGTCTACTGCAGATTCTCGAGCAAAAATGCCCATAAATCGGCGTACTCGTCGATCCGCTTGCTGACCGGCGTGCCCGCACCGTGGCCCGCTCGCGTTTCGATTCGAATCAGCGTGGGATTATCGCAGGCTTGCGCCGCTTGCAGCGCGGCGGCAAATTTGAAACTGTGCCCTGGCACCACGCGGTCGTCGCGATCGGCCGTTGTGATCAGCGTGGCGGGATAACACGTCCCCGGTTTCAAATTATGAAGCGGCGAATACGAGAGCAGGTTTTCGATTTGGTCCGCTTCGTCACTGCTGCCATATTCGGTCGCCCAAGCCCATCCGATCGTGAACTTGTGAAAACGCAGCATGTCCATCACACCGACCGCGGGTAAACAAGCCCCAAACAGATCGGGACGCTGCGTCATCACGGCACCGACCAACAGCCCACCGTTGCTGCCACCACGCACCGCCAATCGGCTCGATCGTGTGTAGCCTTTGTCGATCAAATGTTCCGCCGCAGCGATAAAGTCGTCAAACACATTCTGCTTGTTCAGCCGCATACCGGCTTCATGCCAATCGCGGCCATATTCGCCTCCGCCACGCAGATTTGCGACCGCATAAACGCCTCCGTTTTCGATCCAAGCCGCATTGGCGGGTGAAAACGCAGGCGTCAGCGAGATATTGAAACCGCCGTAGGCATACAGCAGCGTACGATTGGAACCATCCAATTTGGTATCGCGATGCCGGGTGACAATCACTGGCACCTGTGTCCCATCCTTGCTGGTTGCAAAGAGTTGTTCGGTGACGTAATCATCGACTTGGATTGGCGTTTCAGGACGTCGCCACAACGAGGTTGCTCCGGTGGCCAGATCGACGCGATAAATCTCACCAGGAGTCACGTAATTGGTAAAGTCAAAGAACGTCTCGGTTGCATCTTGGCGGCCGCCGAAACCGCTAGCACTGCCCACTCCGGGTAACGGCAAATCGTCCACAAAGTCGCCTTCGATCGAATAGCGAGCCACGCGGCTACGAGCGTCTTTTAGATAACTCAAATAAAACGTTTCGCCAAACAAACTTGCCGATTCCAGC
Source organism: Novipirellula sp. (assembly GCF_041583735.1). Taxonomy (NCBI): domain Bacteria; kingdom Pseudomonadati; phylum Planctomycetota; class Planctomycetia; order Pirellulales; family Pirellulaceae; genus Novipirellula; species Novipirellula sp. The sequence goes on along the minus strand of NZ_JBFHFD010000510.1, from coordinate 3,353 downwards.
ACATCGTCGGACTCCGGAATCACCTCTTTCCAGTGCTCGCGATCCGCCTTGCCAACGTTGACTGCAATCAAACGGCGTTTCGGAGCATCATTGTCGGTCACAAAATAGTGCGTCGCACCGACCGACGCGATCCAGTCATACTCGGCATCAAAACCGGTGATAAACGGCTCGACGGTGGCATCGGGATTGGTCAAATCTTTGATGAAGACTTGTGATTTCGGCTCGCTGCCCTTCCAATTGTGGATGACCAAATAGCGGCCATCCTCCGTAACCACCGGCGAGAAGCCCCATTTCGGTTCATCGGGCCGCTCAAGGATCAACGTGTCTTTGGATTGGTCGTCACCAAGACGGTGAAAATACAACCGTTGATTCTCGTTGGTACCGGTCAATTCTTGGCCTTCGACCGGAGCGGTGTAGCGTGCGTAAAAGAATCCACTGTTGTCCGGCATCCAAGCGATACCACTGAACTTGCTCCAGCGAACGATGTCGTCCAGATCGTTCCCGGTCGCCACGTCTCGGACTTTCCACGTTCGCCAGTCACTACCGCCGTCGGCCAAGGAATACGCGAGAAGTTTTCCGTCTTTGCTGGTGACGGTCGAACCGAGTGCGACCGTGCCATCGTCGCTGAGCTTGTTGGGATCGATCAGCACTTGACGCTCGGCATCGAGCGAATCGGCTTTGTAGAGGACGCTTTGGTTCTGCAACCCGTTGTTGTGCGAATAGATGTAGAAGTCGCCTTTGTGACTGGGCAGACCGAATCGTTCGTAATTCCACAGTTTTTCCAGCCTTGCTCGCATCGACTCACGCTCGGGTAGCGATTGCAGGTACGCCTGGGTGACCTTGTTTTGAGCTTCCACCCACGCGGCGGTCTCCTCGCTCTCGGTGTCCTCTAACCAGCGATAAGGGTCGGTGACGCGATGCCCGTGGTAGTCGTCGGTGACATCGACCGTCTTGGTTTCGGGGTACTGCATCGTGCGTTGAGATGTCGTCAGCGTGGTTGATTCTTGTGCCATGGCAAAGTCGGTAGTGAGCCCTGAGAGGAACAGTGAGCTGATCAGCGTGAGTGTGGCCGTGGATGCTGCCAGTGTTAACACCGGAAACCGTGGCCATTTGAAGGGGTGTAACATTGGATGTGATAGACTGAGGGGATTGAGAAATCGAAAGTCGGACGAGTCGGCTTGGCTATCGTACTCGATTTTTCCTGCCGAAAGAAAAGGGGGACCAGCTTTGGGTGCGGCACATGATCGCGATCCCCGCCGTCCGATGGCGGACTTCTGGCCACGGCACCCCCTGTTGCTACTGGCAATTGCGGCTGGCATTGGAATCGCGATTGACGCAGGATTGTCGCTCGAGTTCCAGAAGCGATCCATGCTATGGGGGGGCGTAGCCCTCGGCTCCTGCGTGTTGTTTGCGTTTCCCACCGCGGTATTCAAACGCGTCGCCGTGGTGCTAGGGGTGGCGTCGCTCGCGGGACTGTGGCATGGCTACAACGACTTTGCCTATCAAACCGCCTCGATTGGGCACTATGCGTCCGAGTATTCTGAACCCGCCATTATCGAAGGGACGATCGATCGGCCGGTGGTGATTCGCCGCAATCCGCTAGCCGATTCCGTGCGGGGACGCGATCAATCCCCCTGGCAATCGGTGATTGAATTGGCGACGGCACGGATTCGTATCGGCGACGACTTTGTTCCGTGCAGCGGACGAGCGATGGTCGTGTGCAGCGGACGACTCGACCATTTGTTGCCGGGGGATGCAATTCGAGTTCATGGGGCACTGGCAAAAATCATCGCTCCCACCAATCCCGGTGAAAACGACCTGCGTCCGGTGTACCGCCGCCGCGGCATTCACGCCCGCATCGACGTCGCTCGCGAAACGCAGATCGAAGTGATCGGACGCCACTTCGATTTCGATCGCCGGATCGCCGTCATTGCGACCGAGAGCCGCGAATTGTTGCTAAAGCATACCGGCGAGTCGTCTGGACCTTTGGCGGTCGCGTTGGTGATCGGGCAACGCGACTTTGTCGACCCCGAAACCCGTGATCTGTTGCTGATAACGGGAACCGCCCATCTGTTAAGCGTCAGCGGATTGCATCTCGCAATCGTGATCGTGTTGGCCAGCTGGGTCGCGATGTTACTGCGGTTTCCACTCGGAGCCAAGATTGCCTGGGTATTGTTGGTGTGCTGCCTGTACACCGCGATCACCGGAGGCCGGCCGCCCGTGATGCGCGCGGCAGTGTTGGTCGGAATGCTGATGTGCTCGCTGTGGTTCCGGCGTCCAACGCAGCCGATCAACACCTTGTCGCTTGCCGCGTTGCTGTTGCTGGCGATTAACCCAGAAAATCTGTTTCATGTTGGCGTCCAATTGTCGTTCCTGGCTGTGGCAACGTTGTTCTTATGTGGCGCCCGCACGATTACCGAGTCCCATGCCGTGGATTTGGCCATCGAAAACGAGCGGCAACTCGATGCACTGCTGCAATCCTCGCAATCAGTCTGGATTCGCTACGGACGAATGGGGTGGCAATGGCTTGCGAGGATGGTTTGGTACAGCGGCTGTGTGACCGCGATCAGTATCCCACTGGTGTGGCATCAATTTCATGTCATCTCGTTTGTTAGCGTTGTGACCAATGTAATTTTGAGCCCGTTTCTGTTTTGGTCCTTGGCATGCGGTGTCGCCACGGTGGTGGTGGGGTGGGTCTGGGCCGCCGCAGCAGGTCTACCGGGCTTCTTGTGCGGCGTCGGGCTGCAGTGCATGCGGCATATCATTGGCGTTGCCGCCGAAGTCCCCTACGGACATTACTGGTTGCCGTCGCCGCCGGCATGGAGCGTGGCCGTGTTTTATCTGGTGATGGTAGGCTCGCTTTTCCGGTCACGAAGCCGAGCGAGTTCGCGATTTCGTTATGGCTGGATCGTTGTCTGGATAGTGGCCGCATGGATGATGGCGACCACAGCCCCGCCGATTGACAGTGGGACATTCGAAGCGACATTTGTCGATGTCGGTCACGGCACAAGCGTTGTCATGCGAGACGACGCAGGCCACGTGTATCTATACGACTGCGGTCGAATGGCGAACCCGACCGGCAGCAGTCGAGATATCGATGCGGCATTGTGGGCGATCGGAGCAACACGGTTGGATGCGATCTTTTTATCACATGCCGATTCGGATCATTACAATGCGATCCCCGGAGTGCTGCGGCGGTTCGCGGTCGATCGCATCATCACGCCTCCCGGGATGCTTGATCAACACGAAGTCGGGTTGGTGCCCACACGCTTGGCCATCGATGCCGCAAACGTGCCGGTGATCGAAGTGTTTGATTCGCTGAAAATACCGGAGCTCCCCCAGACCTTTTCGAT
>NZ_JBFHFD010000509.1:0-6200 GCF_041583735.1 Novipirellula sp. | reverse complement strand
GCCAAACCGAGTCCGAGTCGGATCAAACGCCGGTAGTTCTGAACCGTTGCGCCGCGCCGTCGATGACGACCATAAAGGCTATCTTCGTTAAATTGAGAAGGGATTTTCATCGGATATGTCCTTGAATCGCTGGACAAGCTTGAAGGAGCGACTCGGGAGCTTTAATCTAGGATGGGGGGAAGTTTGGCGAACAATAGCACATCGTGACGGCGTCAATGAGCTAGAATAGCGTTTAACCCCCCTGCTCGCCTTACCCTTATCCTGTCAACTCATCCTCCCTGGCAGCAAACATTCAATCTAACCCGCACTCGGTCGCCATGCTCGTATTCTATTCGCGGAATTGCTTATCACGGAAGGCATTTTGCCATCGAGCCGTTCGTTTCACGATTTATGTCTTAGCAATATCGCTGTCGATATCAGGCAGTGGCGGTTCGCTCGCGTTGGCCGAGGGCGAACCCGCCGAAGACTTTCTCAAACGGCTCCGCGCGGCCGGCTACTACGATACCGCATTGGCGTATCTAGACCGGCTCGACCAATACCCTGGCGTGGACGGATCGCTCAAGGATGCGGTCTCGCTCGAAAAGGCACAGACCTATATTGAAGCCGGCGTCAATGCGCGATCGGCGACCGAGCGTGACGAGTTTTTTGTCAAAGCAGAATCATCGATCGCCGACTTCCTAAAAAAGGATTCTCATCCTCGGGCGCCCGAAGCACGGTTGCAGTTGGGGAAGTTGCAATTAGTGCGTGCCAACACGATGATGATGCTCGATCCCGATGATGAAAAGAAGAAAGCGGCGCGGGAATCGTATTTAAACGCCGCAAAAACGTTTGACACGATCGTTGAAAACCTGCGTACCCAACTAAAGGAGATGCAGGGCGAGAAGATCAACGCCGACGAAAATCCAAAATTGGCCGAACAGCGAACGCAGTATCGTGCCGATTTTCTCGAAGCCAAACTTAACGCCGGAGATGCTCGTCGTTTGGCCGCGACCACCTTTGCCAATCCTGCCAAGGACGGAAAGAAGCTGCTCGACGAAGCGATCACTCAGTTTAAAGATTTGGCCGACAATTACGGCGGCTATGTGACCGGGGCGATCGCCATTTTGCATCTTGGTCAAACGCAGCAATTGCTCGGACAAAGCGACGCGGCGTTGGATAGTTTTTTGCAGTTCCTTGAACAACCCGATGCCGATCCGCTTCGCGAAGGCCGCTTTGAAGCGACCAGTGCGTTGACCCAAATCTGGCTGGCAAAATCGCCGCCGGACTACAATCCCGCCATCGAACGGGGCCAAGGGCTACTGGACACGATTCGTCCCAACGAAAAACGCCTCCCTGCAGCACTGCATTTAAAACTCGAGCTTGCCAAGGCCTATCTTGCCAAATCCAAAGACAGCAAGGGGCAAAAGAAAACGGACATCAAACGAGCCGAGTCCGCGGGTCGTCAATTGCTGATCGAGATCGAAAAGCTGCCGGGCCCCCATGCCGAAGAATCGACGAAATTGCTGGCAGAAATGGGCGTGGATTTAACCCCCACTGAACTGCCGAAAGCGGATGATCCCGAAAACCTCGAAGAAGCCTTCGCAGCCTCACGAGAACTCTACCAACTGAGCGAAGATCTACGCCAAGCATTGGAGTTACTGAAGCAGCAAAAAAAGGATGATGCGGAACACAAAAAGCAGATCGAAAGTCTTGAGAAACAGCTCGCCGACACACGTTACCTGGCGATTGAAACGCTTCGTCTGGGCATGACGATGATCAACCGTGGTGCGGACCTGACCACGCTGAACCAAGCCAAATATTTTTACGCGGTCCTGCTGTATCAAGTCGATCGTTTTCGTGATGCCGCGGTGGTGGGTGCTAATTTAGCACGCACATCGCCGGGAACCGATGTCGGATTGAAGGGAGGTTTGGTGGCACTCAGTTCGTTGCAGAAACTACTTGTCGAGGTTCCTCAGGACGAAAACTCCAACTTGATCGCTCAGCTGAAATCGATTGGCGATTTCCTCACGACGACTTGGCCCGATGATCCCGATGCCGCAGCGGCGCAAGGCATCATGATCCGGTTGGCACTGCAAAAAGACCAATGGGATCAAGCTCAATCGTTGGTTTCAAAAATGCCTCAAGGCCCCGAACGCGCTGGTTTCGAGCGTTTAATGGGACAACTACTTTGGAATCAATCAATCGTCGCTCGTCAAGAAAAGAACGACGCGTTGGCGGATAAATTGCTAGGGGACGCCGAAAAAGAATTGATCAAGGGATTGTCAGGAATCAAAGGCGGGCTGATTGAACCCGAGGGGCTGCGCGCCGCGTTGGTGTTGGCCAAAGTCTACTTGCGAAAAGGCGACGATGCCAAAGCGCTGGCGACGCTCGACCACAAAACCTATGGTCCAGTCAATTTGATCAGCAAGATTGCGGACGACGACGACGCATTGCAAGGCGATCTGTTTGCCACGGAATTGACCACGCTTGTCCAGCGGATGACCAGCGACGGAACCGATCCAACTGCGCTGCTGAAACGGGCCACGGCGGTCATGGACAAACTCCGCCAAACCTACAAAGGCGACGACGGCCAAAAACGCTTGCAGTCCATCTACATCGGCATGGCACGCAGTTTGAAAGATGAACTGGAAACCGCCAACGCGGCAAAAAAAGACAAGCTAATCGATGCGTTTCGTGTCTTTCTGACCCAGATCGCGGAAACCACCAAAGATCCCGCGACGTTGCAGTGGATTGTGCAAACGCTGGTTCAATTGGGCGAAGCCGCGATGCCCGAGGCGGATATCAAAGCGACCGGACGCGCAAAAGATTTGTTGGAAACAGCGATCAAAACGTACGAGCAACTCAAGGCTCAAGACCCAGACGTGTCACTCTCGGTTCAGTTCCAATTGGCCCGCGCCTACCGCTTGGTCGGTCAATACAAAAATTCGCTCGATGTGCTTGAACAGATTTTGCTAGAAAAACCGACCATGCTGGACGCTCAGGTCGAAGCCGCGACAGCGTACGAAACGTGGGCTGGCGAGTTGCCTGACAAATTTGCGCCCAAGGCTTATCAAACGGCACTCAACGGGGGTCGTCCCGGTCCCAACAAACAGAACACCATCTGGGGTTGGGGCAAGATCAGCAAGCTGACCAATGGCAATGAACAATTCAAAGAGATTTTCTTTGACGCTCGCTTTCACATCGCGCTGTCGCGTTTTCGGTGGGGGCGACGCGCCAAAGACAACGCGATCATGAAACGTGCGATCACGGATATCACCCAAGTCGAGGGAATTTATCCCGAACTGGGTGGCCCCGCGCAACGTGCAAAGTTTGACGCGTTGCTTCGCCAGATACAGAAAGAGGTGGGAGATCCGGTGAAAGGACTTCCACCGCTGCCGCCACCCGGTTAAGTCGGATCCGCCATCCCGCTGCACCGATGGTGTTGGCGCAGTGTATCGCAGCCCTACCGCGCAGACAAAAACCTTTTCAAAACCAATCTCATCTTAACGAACTCACTTCAACAAGCCTGACCGAGTGAAAATGAAATACTTTAATGCCGCACTGATGTCCGCCGTCTGGATGGGTTGGGTGCTATTAGGAAATACGGTCCAAGCACAAAACGATCGGATCTATCCAAGTTCAGGTTCACCTGTGATTGGTTCGGTTGCCGAGACCAGCCCGCAAGGGATCCAAGTCAAAGTTGGCAGCAACACTCAGAACTTTGTCGCGGGTGAAATCGAAAAGATCTTGTTCGCGGGTGATTCACCTGCACTGACCAAAGGACGCGAATTTGCGTTGGACGGGCAATACGACCAAGCGATGCAAGAGTTAAAGACGGTCAACATCGGCGAACTGCCACGTGACGTGATCAAGGCGGACGCCATGTTTTACACCGCCTATTCGATGAGCCAATTGGCGATCGAGGGCAAAGGAAACAAGCAGGCGGCGAAGCAAGCGATGCTGGCGTTTGCGTCAAAGCACCGTGATTCGTGGCATTTTTTCGAAGCCGCCAAGGTGCTCGGCGATCTTGCGTTGGCGCTCGGCGACAAAGAGGGGGCGCTCAAGTTCTATGGTTCGCTGCGGCAAGCCCCCACCGCGAACGCCAAGATCCAACATGTCTACCTCACCGGGATGGTGCACCTGCAGAGCGACGATGCCGACGCGGCGATTGCCGAGTTCGACAAGGTTTTGGGATTAAAAGTTGAGTCGGTGGAAGCCGCCCGCTTGCAATCGCTTTCCAAAGCAGGAAAAGCGGCAGCATTGGCCTCGAAAAAACAAGCCGACGAAGGGTTGAAATTGGTCTCAACGCTGATCAGTGAACTGAACCCGACCGATGTTGAAATGGCCGCCCGGATCTACAACGCTCAAGGCGCGATCTACGAGGCCAAAGGGGACACCGAAGGGGCGATCATGGCTTACCTGCATACGCACTTGATGTTTTCGGGCCAAAGTGATGCACATGCCGTGGCACTTTCGAAACTTGTCGAGCTTTGGCCCAAGGTTGGAAAACCTGAACGCGGCGCCGAAGCGCGTCAAGAATTGCAACAACGTTATCCCGGATTTGGCAAATAATTAAAACCGCCGATGCGGTGTTTACCGTTGCAAGCGGACCTTCGAGCCTGTTTTCTCAATCGATTCGAGTCGCTTGGAGGGTGCGAGGGTACTTTTCCCCAACTATCCTGTTCAAATGCTAGAATTCTCTGGTTCCGATTTCGGGACCGCCAGAGTTCGCGTGAAAAACCCAAAATAAAATCTAAACGTTCCCGCTTCTTATCCTCAGAGAGTCTCGTTGATGTTCGCTGCCTGCGGTTCCCTCCTGCATCCTGCCCGTCTCAGCACGCCCAGCATGCACACGTTTCGTTCGGTGGGTCTAGCGATCTTGGCATCGCTATTCCTTGTCACCCATGTGTCAGCTCAAGATGATGCTGCAGCAGAATTTGGGGAAGCCGAACCGGCCGCGGCGGCCCCTGCGGACGTGCCCGCCGATGGCGGCGTCGACGCCGCAGCGGACAACGGAGCGGCTCCGACGGCAAAGAAATCGAGCGATCAAAACCTGCTCGCCTGGACGATCGAAGCGCTTGGGTTGACCTATTCATTCGTCTTTTTGGTGCTGTCGATCACACTCGTTTCACTGTTTGTGATGAATGTGTTGGCCGCTCGCCGCGACACCCTCTGTCCGCATGAATTGGTCGAAGGTTTCGAAGAGAAGCTGAACGAGAAACAATTCCAAGAGGCCTACGACATGGCCAAAGCCGACGAATCGGTGCTTGGCCAAGTGCTTTCCGCCGGACTAGCTCGTTTGTCGCGTGGCTACAACAAAGCGCTCGAAGGGATGCAGGAAGTCGGCGAAGAGGAAAGCATGAAGCTTGAACATCGACTGAGCTACATGGCATTGATCGGCAACCTGAGCCCGATGATTGGACTGTTTGGGACGGTTCACGGGATGATCGAGTCGTTCCAAGTGATCGCACTGGGCGGCGCCTCGCCGAAGCCCGCCGACTTGGCTGCCGGTATTTCGACGGCACTTTTCACCACGCTGATTGGATTGGCCATCGCGATTCCTGCGATCGCAGCCTACAACGTGTTGCGGAACCGTGTCTCGCGTATGCTGCTGGAAATCGGTGTGACCAGCGAAAACTTGATGAGCCGTTTTGAGGACGTGACGCCTCAGGGGACCAAAGCTTAAATGCGAGTCAAATCCAAAAAACCTGACTTGGCCGAAGGCGATTTGACGCCGATGATCGACATGACGTTTCAGTTGATCGCGTTCTTTATGGTGCTGATCAATTTCGCACAAACCGAAGCCAATGATCGCGTCGTGTTGCCGAACAGCCAGCTGGTGAAACCGCCCGAAGTGCCGCTCGAATTCCCCATCATCCTACATGTGGCGATGGATGGCGAAATTGTGCTTGGCGGAGACGACTACACCGTGGAAACACTGCGAGTCGGGCTGCTCCGCGAGCTGACGGTGATCGAATCCGAAGGCAAATCCGCTGACGATGCTAACGTCGTCATCCGAGCTCACAAAGATACCGCTGCTGGCGATGTGCAGGAGGTGATCCGAGTGGCGCAAGAACAAAAACTCGTCAACTTTGCGCTGCGAGTGAAGGAAGACAATCGATGAAAATTCGCAATCAACACGCGAACGAGAAAAACGAACTCAACATGACCAGCATGATTGACATCGTCTTTCTGTTGCTGGTTTTCTTCGTGATGACCTT
>NZ_JBFHFD010000508.1:0-6210 GCF_041583735.1 Novipirellula sp. | reverse complement strand
TCACTTGGCTATCAGAGTCCCATCGACTTCGAGCAAGCCGTCAAAAAACCGTTACTCGTCGGTGAATCCTGATCCACAGGACGCACCATTTACTTTCCCGTTAAGACCGGTCCACTGTCAACTTTTCGTGGGCAATTCCACTCACTCCTTGTCTCCTTGTCTCCTTGTCTCCTTGTCTCCTTGTCTCCGTGTCTCCGTGTCTCCGTGTCTCCCCCCCCCCGCTCTTCTTCACGCCATTTCCAGTCGGCAACTTGCATCGCATGGTTCGGCGCATTTCATTGAATCGCCGCGTTGACGAGCAACGCTTCAGTTCTTGCTAGTATTAGATCTCGCTCTATTGCCCATTCGTTCGGGCTCTCGCGCGTGTACTTCGCTTGATGAGAATCATACTCGTCGAGCGTTTTTTGAAGTTCGATGTCACTCGAACTTAGACTGATCGCAATTTCCCGGACGGTTGCTTCAGTACCAATTTGAACAAAACCATGATCCCGCATTACTCCCTCAACATGCCGAATCGCAACTGCGAAAGGAATGCTTGGGTGACAATGTAGGTTTACGCTTCCTATAGCGCAGTCGCGTCTGTGTTCGATTCTGAGCGTGGACCGAAACCTGGATACAAAGAAATCCAACAGTCGCAAGACGTAGCGGTTGGCGCCCGTGCGTGGAAATTCGAGCACGACGCTTTCGCCATCGACACGAGAGTTCAGCCCCAGGGACTGAAACGAGCGTTGGATCGAATCAACATCCCAGACTAAATCAGGAGGTACATGAAACATCGTGTTCTCTACTTCGTCGACGAACGGCCCGCGTCACCGGGGCCCGTCAGTTATGCATCCATTCGTGAAATCACACCGACGGGCCTCCGCGCGCACACGATGGTTACCCGTCATTTTGCGGTTGCGTTGTCCCAGGTCGATACTGTTTCAGGGCAATCGGGTCCGTTGTTGCGTTTGAAAGACGATAGATTAAACGCAGTCCATTGTCTCTTGCGTAGGCAAGCAAATCGCGCCCGCCATACGGCAACAGCATACCAAAATTGGTCTTCCGTTGATGAGTAACGACCGCATCGAGAATCAGAGGTTCGAGCGAATCATCAAGTTGAACGAAGATATCAATACGATCGCCAACGAGAAACGGTGCTGTATCTGGAGTTGGCGCTGTACCTATCGCTTCGCGGTCACGTGGTATCACGTACGGCTTTGAGAAATCGAAATTGATCCGCCTCGAATTTGCAAAATCACGTCCGTATGCCCACCATCCAGCAATGAATGAACAGCCAACCATGACGGTGACGATCGCGCCGTCTCGAACTAGTTTCCATCGCTTCATATCAGAATGAGCCTGAAGGGAACATTTTCGCACCAACCGGGTCATGCAACAGGCGTTCGTATGATTGGATTCGGTTTCGGTGTTCCATTCGCTCTACCGAGTCCCTGAGTGCATTAGCTCTTACGGCGCGTTGCAGTGACAATTCTCGCTGAACTTCGACGCTTCGTTGCTGTGCAATGGTCGTATCTTGGTCATGCTGGGACTGGACATGCGACGCATGAGACGTCCAGCCAAGATAAAACGCGACAACACAGACTGGTAAGGCAAGCAGCACGCGGAGTCCGAATTGCAGTTTTGGCATTCAATCAACCAAGTCGCTAGAAGAAGATTACGTCGGATAACGATTGAGGTAACGGGGGGCAAGGCGAGGACATGACTTCAGGACCGACTGCGCCGATGCCCTCACTGTCACCGATTTGTTATCCTCCGTGTGTTGTAAGCGACTCAGACCGCATGAGTTCAGCACCAAGCTTCAGTATAGCGAGTTCCCGGCTGTTGTGGACGTTTGGCCGTGCTGTAGCTTTTCGAGTATTTCGTTCGTGCGCTCGTCGACGTCATCGATCCGCAGCAGATCGGCGAGTTCTTTCGTTTTTGTTTTTCGACTATCGGCATCTTCTGAATCGCGGGCAAGCAATGCGGTTTCCTTGATGCGATCCAGTCCGTGGACAATTGTGCCAGACAAGACTCGGTTTGCGATGCGGTTCATCGCCTCGGGGTTCACACCAAGCGGTAATGCGGCAAGCGTTGACAAAGCAGCCTTTGCGTCGTTACCGCTTTCACGATGCTGCACCGAATCGATGAAGTCAGGCAACATTCGTGTCAGTTCTCGAAGATCGCTCTCGGACAAGTTAGGCGTGTTGGTTTTATTGGTGGGTTGTATTTCAGCGCGATGTTGTTGCGGCGGGGAAGTGTGACCACAACCAAACAGCGAAAGGATCGCCGCACAGTTCGAGCCGAGCAGTGTCTTTTTTGGGCGTGCTCATGTCGATTGTCGGCTCGGGGGAATAACGTTACGCGTAAGCGGGAACACGCGGGAAAGTTTCTAACGGCCAAATCGCTCAGCTCATGCGCTCCGGTGCCCGTGATGGTCATTCCTTCGATTGACGCAGTGCGCAGCAGAAGCCAAGTACGCAGAGGAGGGAGATCCCGGCGCACATTGGCACGAGGACGAATTCGCTCGTCCCCGAGATTGCATACGACAAACGATTGTCTGTGTTTTGAACGAAGAACTCAACGGATTGCGAAATGAACATGAAAGTGAAAGCACCAACGAAACCCGTTGCGATTGGCATAGCATCTCGAACGCGTCGGCTAAGTCGAATCAAAATTGCGTGAGGCAACCATGCGATCGAAGTAACGAGCGTCAAGAACAGTAATTCCGCTCCCGACAAAGACGCAAGTTCATTAGCGGCCGCCCACCCCCAGCCGACGGCAAAACATAAGTACATGGTCGCAATGAAAGCACTGGCGAAAACTGTGAAATGCACAGCGTAGATCCAACGCAACGGGTATTCAGAAGTAGCCGCGTCAATGTCTTGTGAAAATGAAATTGCGGCTGGCGAGTATGGATTGGGGGAAGTCACTAAAATTCCGTTTCAAGCAATGTCAGCGGGATAAGGGCCACACATCAGCGGGCCGGCGCGAGACGCTTTGATTACAAAACCGACACGACCGCCGGCTCCGTGGCATGCGTCTGTCATGTGTCGGTTGTCACGTTGTCCCAGTCTTCCTCGCCGCTGAGCCACTCAAATGCGTAGTGGCGTTGGAACAAGACATCGTATACTAAATCGTCCGGCATCGAACCGTCACGAAACGCTTTACGCGCATGGCAGTGCAAATTATAGGTGCGATCATCTTCGCCAAGTAGCTCAGCAGGCGGGCGAAGCGATGCGGCAGAAACAAAATGATCAATCGAATCACCAAGTCCGGGCATGATTTCGTCGACCAGTCTTGCGGTATCGCAGGTTTGCGTGGGCAAGCCAAGTGCTTCGACTTTGCCGATTGCCCACAGCAATGCCCACTGAGCCTCTTGTCGCCATCGAGAATCGCTACGTTCTTTGTCCGTTGGAACATTCGCACAAAGGAAGTTTTGTTCGTTCGGCGAAACCTTTTCCCAGACCGAGAGATCTTTGAGCCAAGCGATGATGGGCTGCGGATCGACTCCGTAGCCCACTGCAGCCACGCAGTGAAGGATGATTGTGCGTATCGCGACATCCTCGACCGTGCGATGGTACGCTTTGACGTAATCGTAGACCGGCAGCACCACGTCATCGACGCACAAGCCATGAGATGCGGCCCACTGTTTGGTATTGGTCATTGGCAGCATCCTGACACAAAACGTCACCAATCACCCGGCGGCGACAAGAGATGGCCCGTGCAGTTGAGTCCTGTGAGTTCTTGAGCAAATAACGGTGCGGTTCAGCGGGGCCGCGCGAACGACTCACCACTTCAATAATCTTAACTCGGCGACTCACATGCATCGTTTGGTTTGTCGCTCTTCCGTCGCTTTACTCGAGAAAGAAGGAACCAGACAAGCATCGTAACTGGACCAGCAGCAGAAGCAGCCATGTATACAACGGCATTAAGCTGTGCGGACCAACCGCGGGGAGTCGGATGAATGAACATCATAACCAATCCGAAAGCGAGCACTGAGAGCAAGGCGAGAAGTCCGGCGCAGAGTAAACGCCGAGCCGGTTCACACCACAGTCTGTCAGGAAAGCCGCAGAACCCTGCCAGACCAAGCAGAAGCATGCACAACACGTTCGGGACAAGAAGGGTATATCCGGTGAGATTAGGCGGCCAATGCCAAGCAGCGATTCCTTCGAAATAGGAAGTGACTGGCATCGGTCCGAGTTTGATGCGGTATAGAAGCGATTGGACGGCAAATGGACCAATGTAGCCAAAGCACCCTAAGGTGGCCGCACCCACCAAACTTCGCTGCCTGTCATAGGGTACGCCATCACCGATAGCATTGGCGTCAGGTGGTAACTAGCAAGGTGTGCGATATGGGTGCATATTGAGCACTAATTCGACGAACGTTAACGTTGACCAAGCCGCCGCTAGCCAGTCAACCATTTCAGAAAAGCGTGGCAGGCGGCTCCGTATCCAACGCTTGGTTCGCCGCAATGTGGGGCGACAACTACAGTTTACCCCATCCGTTCGACATTGTGCGGCCGAGACGGTTGGATATCAATTCGGGAATGGACAGGGTCCACCCCGAATGTGACAGTGGTGCCCAATTCCAAAACTCGATGCCGAGATACGACAGCCCAACATCTGGTTTGGTCGTCCAATGATCGCAACGGGTTGGGACAGAGCATTTTGGGCAACGAAGCGAATTGAGTCGATCGTCATTGATGAAATGCCCGACACAATCATAGAGTTGATCCATCACCGATTCGTCGTCCGAGAACAGCGTTTTGCAGGCGGGACAAATCGCGTGTTCAAAAACGGGAAACGCGAAGAAGTTGACGTACCGTTCAGCGTGTACCTTGACGCCATTCACCGTGAGTTCACTCCAGAACGCGAGTTCACGATCAGCAAAATTGTAGATTTCCGATAGGCGTGGACCGGGAGGATAGCCGACACCATTGAGGACGCATTCCGAGTTAGGGGTATCCAAGAGCATTCGCTCGGAGATCAGCAGCTCGATGACGGCATCGCCGATAGACGCAGCGTCGTCGGGTGTGGCGTTGTGGTCAATCAAAGTTTCGTAGTGCGAACCCAAGACGCATCCATTTTAGAGTCGGCGAACGGCAGATACACGGGGCACGGAGAGTTGGGCGTCCATCTTAGCAAACGTGCAAGCCGTCCTCCGGGCGAGTAGAACCGTGTCTCTCGGATGTTAGGATACGCTTTGTGTTCACAGCTTGCCACAGATTCCTCCTTGTGGTGTCACCATATTTGATCCTTGTCCAATTGATCATCGAACCCTCTCAGAACCGGACAGGCGCCGCCGGCGCATCCGGCTCCCAGCCGACACCTCTCACCTGAGATCAGTTCGAATTCTACAATCGCGTTAATAGCCGCGGTAGTGGCGACAGCGATCGACGCACCTTCCAACCGACGACACGAATCGGTGACCACGAGCCCAAAGAAACGCAACGCCCCCAATGCTCAAATACAGGCAAAAAAATGTTGGACAAAAATATGCAGTCAGAAGGAGAGGCCACTCGCTTTTCCGTCTTTTTAATTTTTCTGTCGCACCAATCTTCCTGTCTATTTTCCGTCAGTACGATCACCGGACGAAAATCACTGAATGACCGACACGGCGCGCACACGGTCAATCTGCAACAGCCGGTCGTTTCTTGTCGCAGTGACCGAGGGGGACGGTGCCACAAATAACGACCGAAAGATTGGTGCGACAGATAGATTAATAAACAGAACGATGGAACATTGTCTGTCTTGCGGTCCCCCAAAGCTAACCGATTCAACATTTCCCTAGTCGCAACGCGACGAAAAGCGATGGCCACGGACGGCAGTCGGTCGGAGAACTCCATTCACCCGAAGGTTGGACAGGGAGATGGAGATGGAGAGGCAGGGAAATAGTTGCTTCATTCTGCTCGGTCACGCCTTCCGTCGCAAACCGTCTGCACCCGCGATAACCGCGAGAGGTTAAAAGATGGAAGGTTAAAAAATGGAAATCAACTTCAGCGTTCAATCCCCATCGCGAATCGTCATCGACGTCTCATTTTTCTGTCGCATCAATCTTTCTGTCTGCCATCCGCCACTGTCTGCCATCCGCCATTGTCTACCATCCGTCATTGTCTGGCACTTGCGAACACCACACCCCCGTCTGCACCGCGATCCTCCCCCAAGCACTCCTCACTCCTCACTCCTCACTCCTCACTCCTCACTCCTCACTCCTCACTCCTCACTCCT
>NZ_JBFHFD010000507.1:0-6232 GCF_041583735.1 Novipirellula sp. | reverse complement strand
CTGCTTTTTAGCGCGATCACGCGAGCCACGTTGGCCGAATCGGCGGGACCCGCGACATTGCCGATGATGACTTCGTCCACCGCATCGGGCGTCAACTCACACCGCTGCAGCGCTTCGGTGACCGCTATGCGACCTAGCTCGACCGCAGACACATCAGCGAGTTTGCCAAACGCTTTTGCAAAAGGGGTGCGTACTCCCGTGACAATGGCAATGGGTTCCATCAATAAGTCTCCTTTTTCCAAAAACACTCTGCTTTCGTTCCGTAACCAATGCTTGCAACGCAATCCAAACTTCGCAGCTCACTCTCGCAATTTGCGCCGCACCACCTTGCCCAAAAAGTTTCTCGGAAGATCGTCAATGCACTGCTCGTAGATTCGAGGTTGTTTGTGTTTGGAAAGATGGCTGCGGCAATGAGCACGCAGGGCATCTTCATCCCAGTCGGCTTTGTCCTGCATCCGAACAAATGCCTTGACCACCTCGCCACGCTGTAGGTCGGCGAATCCCACGACGGCTGCATCAAGCACTCCGGGGGCATTACGCAACACCGCTTCGACCTCGGACGGATAGACGTTAAATCCCGAGGTGATGATCAAGTCTTTTTTGCGTCCCACAATGCTGTACAAGCCGTCGAGGTGACGCACCGCCAAGTCTCCGGTGTAGAGCCATCCGTCGCGAATCGTCGTGGCCGTCGCTTCGGGATCATTCCAATAACCGAGCATGACTTGTGGGCCGCGAACAATTAATTCTCCGACCTGTTCGTCCCCCACGTCGCTGACGCCGTCGTCTTGGTCGACGATCCGGCACTCGGTCTCGGGCAGCGGCAATCCGATCGTTCCATATTTGGGTTCGGCAAATAGGTTGCCGACGTGCGTCACCGGCGAGGCTTCCGAGAGCCCAAAGCCTTCGACGACCAAGGCTCCACTGTGCTTGCTAAATGTCTCGCCCACAGTTGCATCCAACGGCGCGCCGCCGGAGATCACCCAACGAATCGAGCTCAGATCGGCGGGATACTCGCTCAAGCGGTCGTTCAGTGCGACCAGCATTGCGGGGACGGCGTGCAACACCGTGGGGCGATGCGTTTCAATCAGATGTATGACTTGGCGAGCATTGAAGCGATGGTGTAGCACCAAGGTGGCTCCCATCGCCGCGCCCCCAAGCACGATTGCCGAAACACCATAGCTGTGGAAAAACGGCAACACCGCGATCATCGTCTCGTTCGCAAATGATCGATCGGTCCATTCAAATTGTTGCCATGCGTTGGCGACCATGTTTTGATGACTGAGCGTCACCGATTTTGGTGTTCCCGTCGTGCCACCGGTGGGCAAAATGTAGGCGGGATCTGTTGCTGGGTTGATTTTGACTGGCTTCCATTCTCGACGCAGTCCCTTCAGTTCTTCCCAGAACCAAGCATGCGATGCATTGCTGGGCAGCGACCATTGGCCGGTGCGTTGATGACGTGCCCACAAGTATCCGAGTTGCTTCAGCGAGGGCAGATGTTCACGAATCGAGACATACAGCGTCTTGGTCAATGCGGAATCACAGTCGACTAACATCTGGGCTAGCATGTCCAGGGTGATCACCACCTTGCACCCCGTGCGGCGAACGATATCGGTCACCTCGTCTTGGACCATCAACGGGCTGAGTGCGACCGCGATCCCACCGGCACGCCAAATGCCGTTAACCGCAATAATGAACTCGGGCACATTGGGAAGTAATACGCCAACGCGATCTCCTTGTTTAATTCCAAGATGCTGCAACAGAGCTGCCGCACGTACCGCGTCATGATTCAGCGTTTGGTACGTCCAAGTCATGTTGCCATAGATCACCGCCGTCCGATCCGGGATCACATCGGCTGCATGACGCAACAGCCCAAATGCGGGGATGCCGCTGTAGTGCTGGATTCCGGCGGGAATATCCACAGATGCGTCCGGTTCAATGACGTCCGGTTCCTTGACGCTAGACACCGATTCTTCGGCAATGCGAAGGACACTTGCATCACCCGGTATCTCGGTCGATCGAAAACGATCGTCCGATTCGGGATACCCTGGATTCCCTTGCAGCATATGGCCCATGGTTGAAACTCCCTGATAGCATCCGCTGTCGCGAACTGGATCTTCCGTGAGTTAAGTGCGAGATGCTCGGCGTTTGCTTCGACGAGTCAAACCGCTCCGATGGAGGTCGGCCAAAGAAAGGGCGTTTGACGGCGCTCTCAAAGCCGACCGCAGTTGCGGCTGTCGGCTCGGGGCCAGCCAAAATCAATCAAAAAGAAAAGAGCTCGCGGCCTGTTAGAACATCTGGCTTCTCATGTCCGTCAACGCGAACACAATTGGGATGGCCGTGATAAGCAACAAGAAACCGATAACCGAGCCGTAGTCGCTTCTCATTGCTTACAGTTGATCTTACGTTGCGGAGTGCCGAAAGGCAACTATTTTCACGCCACAAACTTGCAAAGTGCGGTTAAGCCCCTTTGTGAAGTTTGTCACGAGGTTGCGTCTGACTTTAAAAGGGACGGTCAATGCGGGGGGATGGTGCGGGGGGCGGGGTTGCGAAGTGGGGGAGCGTGAGAGCGTGTATCGATTCAAACATCTGCCCGCGACATGGCAGGCGATAGGCGAAAGAACGCCATTCATTTGCGGATTCCCGATCGCTGTAACTCGGCGACCACTTCCGCGAAGACCGGTTCCCATTCGCCAAGTTTTTGCTGGCGAAATAGTCGCATTGAGTCGTACCAAACGGTGTCGCTTGATCGGGTCATCCACCGCCAATCACAAGCCGTCGAGATCAGGCACCACACCGGAACCCCTGCGGCTCCGGCCAAGTGTGCCAATGCCGTGTCGGACGTCACTACCAGATCGAGATGCTGGATCATGGCGATCGTATCGAGGAACGCCCCGTCTGTGTCGAGATCGTCGAAGCGGACCAGCGGAAACGCCGTGTCGTTCTCGGCGAGCTGATTCAATCCGTCGTGTTTCTGTAGACTGACCAGCGTGACATTGTCGACGTTGGCAAGTGCGGCAAAGGACGAGAGCGGAATCGAACGCCAAACGTCACCATTAAACGTTGGACTGCCCTGCCATCCAATTCCGATCTTTAGTCCCGGCAAGCTCTCGATCCGATCTCGCCACGTTGCGACCCGATCCGGTTCCGCATGCAGGTAGGGTGTCTCGACTCGAAACTGCTCGGGACGATTCAATTGCAACACCGCTGGCAGACTCAATAGCGGCGAGTACAAATCAAACGCAATCGGAGCCGGTTCATCGACTGGCATCCAGTGATCGACCCCCTGGATATCGCGAAGCAACCGACTGAGTGGTTTTTGTACCGCCATCCAAACGGTGGCTCCAAGCTGCTGCAATCGAGGCAGAAAACGAATGAATTGGAACGTGTCACCAAAGCCTTGTTCGGTGTGAATCAAGATCGAGCGTCCCTGCAGTGACGAACCGTCCCATCGCGGCAATGGAATCTCGGGTCTCGGTACCGCAGCCGCCTTCCACCGCCATTCGTATTCGATCCAGCCCTCGTCGAATCGAGCAAGTTTTAGAAGTGACAGCGCTCGATTGAAACGAATGTGGTCATGGGCTGGATCGAGCACCAAGCCTTGCTCGAACACGCGAATCGCCCGTTCGATCTCGCCTCGCGATTGATACAACAAACCCAAAAAAGAATGGCTCGGAATCAAGTCGCAGCGAATTCGCAGCGCGTGCTCAAGCGTTTCAATGGCCGCGTCAACTTGGTGACGACGCGATTGAACTAGGCCGATGATCTCAAGAGCTTCGGCACACGCGGGGTGTGCCGCTAGGACAGCAGTGGCAATCGCGTAAGCTTCGTTGATTCGGTTCTGATCAAAGGACTGCTGGGCAAGCAACAAGTCCGATTGCCAAGTGGCACCATTCATGGATGTCCTTCCTCAGCGATAACGAAGATCAGCAGCGACAGACACAGCCCACAATCGTATGCGATTTAGCAGGTGACGTGTCCATGGAGCGATGTAGGCCGTATCGCGTCGCGATAGCGACGCCGTAGCCGCAGATGCGGCCGACGCTCCCCGCACACGGGAGAGTAAAACTGTCGCGGCTGGATCAACGATCCGGGCTACAAAGCTACGAGGCTTTGATGTCTTCGAACGTTCGCAATCCGTAGGGGATTCCGACGTAGTCCAGGACGCGGCAGAGGCCTCGCAATGCGACACCAAACCCATCGGGGCCGCTGAAGCCACCGAATTGTCCGCCACCTTTGACGTGCGGTTCGAGATCCATGAAGACTCCGTCGGCTCCACGCGCGGTCATCCGCTTGTGCAGCTCGGGCAAAAAGTCCTTCATGTCACGCAAGATCGCTTCGTGGCCACTGTCACCACGGTCCGCAGGCACAAAGTTGCTGAGGCTTGCTTCGTCCACATGATCGATCCGCGCGGTCGGCGACGGGTCATGGTAGTCTTTGATGTGAACCCAACCCAAACTTGGCTTCATCGCCAAGTACTGACCATACGTTTCATCCGGTGTGAAACCTTGCGTGACGATATTGGCGGCGTCGAAAATCGTCAGCATCGCGGGATGATTGACCTTCGCGGCGATCGCTTCGAGCAATTGACCGGTTTGGCCAACCAAGTTGGCTTCGACTTCCAAACCGAACGTCAAACCACGCTGGTCGCACGCTTCGGCGATTTGAGTCAGTTGGTCCGCAACTTGATCGATGTGTTCCTCGGGCTTGGTTCCTTTGGGATGATAGAACGCAAATCCGCGAATCAACTTGGCTCCGAACGCTTCGGCACGATCACAGGCGCGAGCGACGTCTTCCTTCATGTATTGATCAAACGGCACAAATTTGTTCGCCGTTCCATCGTCGACATCTTTTAGTTTCACCTTACCGATCGGCGAACCGATGCTGCTGACTTTCAATCCATAATCACCCTGCATTTTGACGAGATGGTTGATCTCGGCATCGCTGAGCATCATGACGTTCTTGATTCCTTCGCCGGCATCGATGAAACGAATCGAATAGTACTTTAATCCGAGGGCGGCGAACGCAGAGTACTGCTGAACGGCAAGTTTTTCGTTGGCGGCTTCGTCAGCAAATCCGCTAAGCAAAATCGGAGTCGTCATGAGGGAGATTTCTGGGGTTCAGGAAGGAAGGGAGGCGAGGATCGCCCGACCGAGGACGGGCACAAAAAGCAGGCACTAACCGAGCGGAACGTCGGGATATTGCACGATGATATTGCTGTTCAGACCGCCGCGAGGGGTCCAGCGGCTTTCGACCGTTGCTTGTCGTGGCTTTACGACAGCGAGAAAGTCGTCCATGATTCGGTTTGTCACGGCTTCGTAAAAGATTCCTTCGTTGCGAAACCGCTGCAAATACATCTTTAAACTCTTCAGCTCAACACATATTTTGTCGGGCACGTAGGTAAAGATGATCGTTCCGTAGTCGGGTTGCCCTGTTTTAGGACAAACCGAAGTAAACTCGGGACAATGGTGTTGGATCGTAAAGTTTCGTGTCGGGCTGGGGTTTTCAAAAACTTCCAACAGCTCGCGAAAATGATTTGAGTCGTTCAATTTTGATTTCTCCACTTCGTAATTCAGGATTTTTGCAGGCTTCGACGGAATCGACCAGGGGGACCCTGGCCGAAACATCGTCGCTGCGCATTTCCGAGACCTTCGTCAGCCGCCAAGGCGAAGGCGAACTGACGGGAACCAACAGTTTTTTTGTTCGCACCAGCGGTTGTAATTTGCGTTGCTGGTTCTGCGATACCCCGTACGCGTCGTGGCGTCCCGAGGGGGATCAGATGTCGATTGCCACGCTTGTCGAGTCGATTTCCGATTCGGCCGTGCGTCATGTCGTGCTGACAGGCGGCGAACCTCTGCTGCCCAAGGAATCGGTGCTGTTGTGTGAGATGCTGCGAGAGCGTGGCTACCATATTACGATCGAAACCGCAGGCACGATTGATCGCCAGATCGCTTGCGATTTGATGTCGATCAGCCCTAAATTTCGTACCAGCACCCCGGACGCGGATCAACATCCGCGTTGGAGCGAACTGCACGAGCAGCGGCGGATGCCCATCGGCACGATGCAAAGGCTGATGGAGCAATCGGTCGACTACCAAGTAAAGTTTGTCGTCGACGGAGAGCGGGATCTGCAGGAGCTTCAAGAAATTGTCTCGCAACTTGACGTTCCCGCAGACAAAGTTTGGGTGATGCCGCAAGGAATCAGCAACGAGGAACTTGACCAGGCGGCGACGTGG
>NZ_JBFHFD010000506.1:0-6235 GCF_041583735.1 Novipirellula sp. | reverse complement strand
GGCAAATACTCCGACTAGAAAAATCAGAATCAGCTTTGATGCTAGTTTCATAAGAGTCTTCCGAAGAACAAAAGCGACCAACGTCGATTGTAGGTCAGACGTTGGTCGCCGTCATTAGCACAGGCTTCCCCCCTGTATATGGGATTGGCTGTTTGCCTGTCATTAGACCGCAGTTACCACTGAAACAGTGTCGTTGATCGCTCCGCGATCAAAACGAAGCATCGTGGATCGTTCGACGATGCACGGTGTCCCGAACGTTGCTTAGTTCCGAACCACTACAAAACGCGAACCCTGCTCGCTTCGAACCAACAACAGCACCGAACCATCGGTGTCTTCGGCAATGCGTTTCTCGAACTCGTGTGCATTTGCGACATCGTGACGATTGACTTGCACGATCACCATCCCGGGCTCCAAACCTGAATCGGCCGCGGCACTGCCTTCCTGCACACGCGTGATGACGACTCCCGTTTGCGAATCCATTCCCAATTGCTTCGCGACGTCGGCCGACAACTCGCTAATCTCCAATCCCAGCGACTGCATTTTGACGCCGTCACTCGTTTCTGCCGACTTGGTGCTTGCCCCGAATTGATTCGGCGCTACCTCGGCTTCGTACGACAATTCGATCGACTTGCCATCACGCACGACATCCACCGTCAACGTTTGCCCAATCGGCGATCGTTCCACTGCCAATTGCAATTGCTGAGGCGTGGTGACGTGGATGCCACCAAAATTGACAATCACGTCACCTGTTTTTAGTCCCGACTTCGCCGCTGGCGTTTTCGGGAACACGTTCGTCACGACCACACCGCTCTTGGGAGCCACGCCAAGCTGGGTGCTCAATTCGTAGTTGACCGGTTGGATGCTAACCCCGAGGTACGACCGTTTGACTTGCCCATGATGAACCAATTGATCACTGACCCAGTGTGCCAAATTCGATGGCACCGCAAATCCGACGCCATTGTTGCCGCCTCCGCGAGAGGAAATCGCTGTATTGATCCCGATCACTTCACCACGCAGATTCACCAGCGGTCCGCCGCTATTTCCCGGATTAATTGCCGCATCGGTTTGAATGAAGTTTTCGCGATCGGTGATCCCAATGCCACGATTCTTGGCACTGACGATCCCTGCGGTGACGGTGCTCTCCAGTCCAAAGGGCTGACCAAGTGCGACCACCCAATCGCCGACTTCCATCGCATCGCTGTCACCAATCTTCGCTGCCACTAGACTTGAGTCGCCGTCGAATTTCACCACCGCGATATCGGTTTGCGGATCGGTCAAAACCTCCGTTGCAACAAACTCACGCCCATCTTGCGTTTTGATGATCACCGTCCCGCCGCCTTCGACAACATGGTTGTTCGTCAACACGATCCCAGCCGAATCAATGATCACGCCCGAACCGATACCCGCTTGCGAACGAGGTGCCTGCCGCGGCGTCGTCGGACCAGGGGTTTGTCCTCCGCGTTGGCCGAACTCTTGATTTCGAAACATGTCTTCAAACGGAGTTCCCTTGAATGGATTTTCTTGGCCAAGCGAGTGACCACGATCGGGCACAAGCTGTTTGGCCGATTGCCAAGACATATCGGGGCGATTTTCAATTGCCACCACCGATGGCAATACATGGGTGGCAACGTCTCGGAATGCATCCGACAATGCATTGGCGACGCCGATGGATTCACTGCGTAGCACCGGAGCGGTGGCGACGGGCGTTTCGGTTTTGACGTGCGTCGCTGGTGCAGCGGCGATCAACGCCCCCGTTGCGGCGACGGTCAGCGGAGCGGCCAATAACGCGGCACGCAATTTAGAACGTTTTGAAAGCGGACGATTCATCTTATGTAATCCTTTGACGAAGAGGTGGGATCATTCTTGAATGATGTCGCGAGCCCCCGAGGATCCCTGCGTAGAGAATCAGGCAGCTCGAAACGGCCGAGGTTCGTTAACAAACGACAACCCACAGGCGATCTCCATCAAAAGCACTTGCCATGCCATCGGCGAAAACAGACGCAAACAATCGCGTTGAGTGCATAAAACACGCGGTTTTCAGCGGACGCTTCGAGTATCGTCGTGAGGGATTCAAGGGACACAAGTCCGCAGCGGGGCAGAATGCCCCAAGCAATTTTCTAAGTAGTGAAACTCATCAAGCGTTTGGGCCCCGCGAAGGTTCATCGAAACTCTCCGCGAGTTTCGCTACGTCGCGATGATCCGGCCTTACAACTTTACCGATCGCAACTCCATCAATCACGACTCATTCCACCGCGACTTCTTGACCGCTCGAGAACCGGGCGGTGATCAGATACATCACCGGCGCTAGCACTAACACCAACACTGTACTGAGTGTCAATCCAAACGCCAAACTGGTCGCCATCGGTGAAACCACTTGCGCCTCTTTGGACCGTTCCAACAAGATTGGCAACATCCCGGCGACCGTCGTCACGGAGGTCAACAACACCGCACGAAAACGACGTCGGCCTCCGTCGACAATCGCCTCGTGAATCGGTAACCCCTCTTCGACGCGACGATTGATAAAATCGACCAACACGATCGAATCATTCACGACCACGCCCGCTAACGCGACGATGCCAAAAATGCTGAACAACGTCAATTCGATCCCCATCACGATATGCCCCAAGATGGCTCCGATAAAGCCGAACGGGATGATCGAAAGGATCAAAATGGCTTGCCAACACGACCCGAACTGGATCGTCAGCAATAGGAACATCGCGCCGACCACCACGAAAAATCCGATCATTAAACTGTTGACCGTCTCGGTGGTCTGCTCTTGTTGCCCCGCCCACTCCAATCGAACCCCGGGGAATTCGGCTTCGAATTCAGGCACAAAGTTGGCTCGCAGATCCGCGACCACGTTAAACGCGTTGCCTTGCGTTTCATCCACATCGGCCACGACGCCGATCGATCGCATCTGATTGACGCGGCGGATTTCTGAATACCCTCGAGCGACTTCGACATCGGCAACTTCGCTAAGCGGTCGCTCGATCCCATCTCCGTTGCGAATGCGAATTCCATTAAAACTGACCAACGTATTGCGGTCTTCGCGTGGATAACGCACACGAAGTGGCACTTCATGGCGTCCCCGTTGCAGCCGCATCACCTCTTCGCCGTAATACGAGGCACGCACTGTCCCGGCAACGTCCGCCAACGAGATTCCCATCGCCTTGGCGTCGTCACGGACCTTCATTCGGTATTCCCATTTGCCTTGCCGTGTATCCGTGGCGATGTCCGACACATAGGGATATTCCGCAAGCTTTGCTTTGCAGCGAGCGATCGCGGCGTCCATTTGGTCCATATTCTCGGCCGTTGCCATCAATCGCATTTCGATCGGCAGCGACGCGGGACCACGCGGCGTGGCGCCGTAAGCCACCGCCTCTGCACCAGGAAAACGCCCCGACTCTTCACGCCACAAGCGAACAATGTCGGCGCTCGACACCGTCCGCTCGCCAATATCATTCAGTTGCACAAAGATGCCTCCGACGTGGCTTGCCGGAGCCGCACCGACCTCGTCACCCGACGATCCGACGGTGCGCTGCACCGCTTGGACAAAACCATTCGGATCGGTCGTCAGCCCTTCGTCAATCGAACGTTGGTTGATTCGCCAAATGGCTTGCTCTAACCGTTTGGTCGCCGCATCGGTGACCGTCACCGGGGTGCCATCCGGATAGGTGATCTGGACCGTGATAAACCCGAAGTCGATTTTCGGTAGCAGCAGAAACGGGACCATCCCCGATCGAACCACCCCGAACGACAAGATCAACAATCCCGCGGCAGCCGACATCACGATCGCTGGATTTCGCAGCGATACATTCAATAGCGGCGTGTAAACTCGCTCGATGAACCAGTTTAAAAAACGCGTCAGCCCTTGATTGCTGCGGTGCAACAACCATGCAATTGGCCGGAATGGAAACAGGATCCACGTCAACACATCAAGAAACCGGCTTCTTCGATGCGCCAAATGCGCCGGCAGGATCGTCAAGCTTTCGACCATCGAAATGAACAACATTGCTCCGACGCACAGCGGTAACACCACGGTCAACCGCTTGATGTTGCCTTCGAGGTACATGATCGGCACAAACGCAATCACCGTGGTCAAAATCGCCGTGATCACCGACGGCATCACCTCGGCCGCCCCGTCGATCGCGGCGTCGCGGTAACTTTTGCCTTGTTCGCGATGAGCGTAAATATTCTCGCCAACCACGATCGCATCATCGACCACAATTCCCAACGCGATCAAAAACGCAAACATCGATGTCATGTTGAGCGTCTGCCCGCTTTGCAGCATGTAAATGCACGCACCCAACAACGATACCGGGATGCCAAGCGCGACCCACCACGCCAATCGCATCTCGAGAAACAGCGCCAACACCAAGAACACCAACAACAGTCCCATCCATCCGTTGGACGCCAACAAATTCAATCGGTTCT
The DNA here is from genome assembly GCF_041583735.1 of Novipirellula sp. Lineage (NCBI taxonomy): Bacteria > Pseudomonadati > Planctomycetota > Planctomycetia > Pirellulales > Pirellulaceae > Novipirellula > Novipirellula sp. The sequence goes on along the minus strand of NZ_JBFHFD010000506.1, from coordinate 1,801 downwards.
TGACACTAACGCTGCGATCTCGCATGTGCAGCATGCTGTACCCGTCCGGCAAACGAGCCTTCTCATTTTCCACATACTCACGCACCTCTTCCGAGACGGCGATCAAATCGTCGGCGCTGGTCGATTCGACCGACACCACGACCGCCGGCCGCCCGTTGACCTCGTTGATCGTCGCATCCACCGCAAATTCGTCACGCACGATTCCCAAGTCGCCAACCGTCAACACCACCCCGCTGTTCTGGCTGACCAACGGAATCGACGCGATCTCCTCGCCAATCTCACTCTTGTCGCTGCCGCGCAGCAAGATTTCCTGAGACCGCCCCTTGAGCGTTCCGCCTGGCAATTCAACGTTGTTGGCACGCACGATTCCGGCGACTTCACTGAGCGACAAATTGTATTCACGGAGCGTATGCTCAGGAATCTCGATGTCAATTTGATAGTCTGGAGCGCCCACCAAATCTGCGACCGACACACTCTGTAGCGCCAACAAATCGTTGCGAACACGCTCAGCAACGCGGCGTAGTTCCAAAGCCGCTTCGGCAACCGCTTCGTCGTTGTTGCCATTGCCCGCGCCCGAGTTTTTGGGTCCCAACACCGCCACGCGAATCGCGGTGGTGAAATTGGTGTTCAAACGAACGTCCGGTTTTTCCGCCAACTCAGGAAAGCTGGGGATTTGATCGATCAACGTGGTGACTTCGGTCAACACTCGCTGCGCATCGGCTTGCTTGGTGTCGCTGTCCAATTCGAGCGTGACGCTGCCGATCCCCTCGCGAGCCGACGAGGTCATTTCGTCAATGCCGTCAACGGTGCGAATCGCCTCTTCGATCTTTTCTAAAATGCCCTGTTCGATTTCATCCGGACTGGCACCAGGATAGACCACCGAAATATTGACGACGTAAAGTTCAAAGTCGGGCCAAAACTCACGACGCAGTTGTGACAAACTCCATGCGCCCAGCAGCAGGGTGCCGAGCATAATGACATTCATGGCCTGCCAATTTTTGACCGACCAAGCGATAAGCGATCTCATCCTGCCGCCTTTTCTGAATCGAGCCCCGAAACGTCATCGGCAATTCGCGTGGGAGTGCTTCCCGCCTGTCGCGCCGTCGGTCCCGATCCCATCACGGGCATGCCGTCTTTGGGGTCGCTGACCGGGGAAACAATCACTGCGACCTGATCCGCTTTCATCGTCGCCGTCGGCACCGCCGAATCGATATCGGCATCGACGATCACCCCATTGTTCATCCGGCTCACCACTTCAACGGGCACCACACGTAATTTTCCGTCAACGTCTAACCAAATGCGGTTTCCTGGACGAATCGCGATCTCGTTGACGCGGTATAGCGTTCGAGTCGGATGGACATTCATCGTGACCGAGACAAACATGCCACGCATTAGGCGTCTTGGGCCGTCCATCACAAGATTGGGGGCAAGTGGCGAGCCATCCATGATGGGATCCCGACTTGCATCCGCGTCGACAGCCACGAGGTCGGCGGGCGAATCGACACGCAGCAAACACGGGTAGGTGCGTGTGTCCAAATCGATGCCCGCACCATCAATCCGCGTCAAAACCGCTTGCCACTGATAGATGCGTTTCCCCAAGCGGTACTGGATGGTCGCGCTGACCGGAGGAACGCGGTCGCCTTGATCCCCCGATTCAAATTGGTTCGCCATCGCGGCCGAATTCCAGACCCAATACATTTGATCCACCGTCAAGTTGGATCGCACTTCGATCGCGGTTGTATCTTCGATCGTCACAAACGAGGTGCAGGCGGCAATAAACGTCTGCTCTTCGACCCCGCTT
>NZ_JBFHFD010000505.1:0-6301 GCF_041583735.1 Novipirellula sp. | reverse complement strand
ATCAAAGCTCGGATGCGTCTCGCATGTCTCGACAGTCCCGTGAGCAACGCTAGTGGAGGCAATCGTAAACATGGGGCCCGCAATCGCATCATTCAATCAGAGGGGCAAACCCCTTTCATTGTTCGAAGTTGTTGCCTCCACGGCTTCCAAACCGGGGCTCTCGTGTCAATGAGCCATTGTCAGAAAGCGAGTTGAAAGCGATTCGAATCTGTGCGAATCGCGGTGCACCGTTGGGTGATGAAGGCTAGATCGAATCGATTGCCAAGCGACTCAATTTGGAATCAACGATGCGGTAAAGAGGTCGTCCGAGAGTTCGACCATTGCCAACAAACACAAAAAGAGGTTTGCCCCTTTGTTTCCTGACCCCTTTGTTTCCCAATCTGGAATCAATGATGCGTCCACGAGTTCGACCATTGTCCGAAAACATATTGAAGGGCATCTGAACGCAGCATGAAGAATCGGAACGGTTTATGATTAGCTAAGCACGTCTAACGAACACCTCGTCCCTCTGCGTTCAGGCACACCTCCATGGCAATGCTTTTTCGAATTTATTCTTCACTAGTTGGAACCGCCGCGGCATTGTTGATCCTTGCAACGATTGCACCTTGCAACGCTGAGACACCGGAAATTGTGGTGATAAGCAGTGCAGAAAGCTCGCAAGTACGTTCAATAGATAAATTGCTTCAAGTTTCGTATGGGTATAACTATGAGCCAATTTCAATGGTTTGCAACATAATTAAAGAGTGGCGAGACCCTAACGGAATCGAAGATTATTGGTTTCATCCATCATTTTTGGAAAGTCCTAATGTTGTCCTGCTAATATTCGATTTGGATGTTGGTACTGTTGGGCCGGATCAGGCCGCCGCAATAAATAAGTTCGTAAATAGTCCTCGAACGATTATTGGAATTGGCAACGGACTGAAGAAGGTATCCGCTATCGACCAACACCAGCCCCAAAAGATTGACCAGACCAAATCGATTGACCTGGGCGTAATTTGTTTTGGATACGCTGGTTCTCGCAAAGGGCAGCGTACTACCCAAATATTCTTTGAAAGTGGTGTCTCAGTCGGTTTAAGCAAGCCACTCAGATTCCCCAGTTCCAAAGTCGACTTGCCCGTCGCTTTATCCGGAACTGCAAAATTGACCTCTACGGCAATTCCAATCGCTCGGACAAGCACAGGAATTCCAGTGATTTGGGCATACTTGCGACCCTCAGGGGGCTGGTCGTATTTTCTCGATATCGACGATAAATCGAACATTGAGTTCCCAGCGATCCGCGAATTGCTGGAATCCATAATCTCCAGTTGCTTGGAAACATCAGCGTTGCCGGAGCGAGAAAAGGCAAATTCGGACTAAGGGGAATTCTCCGGGGGAGGAATCAGCAAAAGCAGTCAACGGAGTGCGCCACCAACACGCGGCAACTACAGGTTGCATCGGTGAGAAACGATGTCACTATAGCCCGCCGCGCGGCAGTCTTTCTTTTCTGACCACGCGGATGGATAACGCCCTTTTGACGTGCGACGACAGCAACAGGAAACGCTTCTAGACATAGCCTATCGTTGGCTTACCAAGGCTGACTTGGACACAAATGACGTGTGAATGCCGGAGCGGCGGACGCGATTGAAACGTGCATCGTCGGCCGACGCGGATGTGTTAGGGCTACCGTTTGCGTCGCTCCGGCGTGCGTTTGCGTCCTTGATCCGGCCTACGGCTTTGCAGTAGCGACGGAAACGCCGCCGAATGAGTGGACTTCGAATGCGGAACCGAGCTGGCTTTGCAACTTTCGAGCGGGCCGTCGCGAGAGCACCACTTCGGGGGCAATCGCTAAAATCCCGTGCAGCGGCTGATTACTGACGATCTCAACCGCTAAATCGTCACGAATTGGGTACGGGCCATCGACAACGTATCGCAGGTATTCGCCCTGCTCAAAACGCTGATGCGGCTCGCGGAGCATGCTCTGCTCGATCAAGCCAGGATCAAGAAACACGACCGCTCCGTTGGACGCGACATCATTGACGTGAGCAATGGCGTCTCGCCAATTTTCACCGCGATGCACGAGCCACTCACCACGACTCAGCCTCGCGGCAGTGCCCTGCGACTGCATCAATAATCCAAGCAGCAGTACCATCAGTGTCCCGGCTGTGACCGACTGGACGGCGGTATTGCGTTCAATAGAAAACGATTTGGAGGCTTCGGCAATCGCGGCGCCAAAAAACCATGCTAGCAGCGGTAGCGATGCAACCAAATAACGTCGATGCCAAAGCGCGGCAAACTCAAAATAGGCCACGCCCCAAAAACAAAGAGCACTGACGACCGCAATCGCAACCAACGCGAACATCAACGTGGCGGGACCGCGTGATTGCCAGCCACCACTGCTCTGTTGCCGCACAAATCGCTGCCACAAGAACCCAGCAGTCCACACCAACAACGGTACGACGACGAGGTACGTCCAGGGCCAAATATGCAGGACCTGTTTTAGCGACGTCGCCGACGCGAAACTGGCCCACATCTTTCGCTCGTTCCAAACCTCAAGCCCACCACTTGCCACCAACGACAACGCCACCACTGCAAAGGCAGCAACAAACGGCAGATCCCATTTCGACAAACGCAATGTAGCGTGCCAATCGGCGCATCCCCATCGCACCAGCACCGCGACGACCAACCATCCCAAAACTCCGAGCGAAGTGATTTGACACAGTCCCGCCACCCCGATAGCAACACCAAGCCCCACCCACTGCAGCGAACGTCGACCGTCGGCGGGTGACATGCTCCACAACCGAGACGCGAACCCACACGCGATTGCCGAGGCGAAGATCACGGCGGCGTAGGGGCGAAGTTCGGTGCCGAAAAAAATCGAGTTCGACTCGGCCGCCAACACCAAACCAGCGGCAATGCCACCAACGAGCGAACGGTGGAATTTCGCCACCGCAGCAAAGACGCAACTGCATGCCAACGCGACTGCCAATACGCTGCTGAGCCGCATCGCGATCTCGCCGCTGCCGACAAGTTGTTTCCACCCCCAAAGCCACTGGAAATAGAACGGCTGTTGATGGCCAAACGCCGACCGCGTCGTCACAGCGGCAAACGAATCGTTCACGGTCCAGGCCGTGTGCAATTCATCCACCCAAAAACTTTCCTCCGACGCAGGAAGCCGCAAACCGCACGCGATCACAAAAATCACTGCGGCAATCACCCACAACGTCGACCGCTTCGGACCGTCATCGCTCATGCCTTGGCATCAACCAGACGAGCGAAAATGTCACGCATTTGACGGATGTGATCCGAGTGAATGTCGAGATGTGTGACAAATCGAATCGCTTGGTCGCTGATCGCAAAACAACGCACACCGTGCTCTTCCAGTTTCGCCACCCATGCGTCGGCACTTCCAAGATTCGCTGCGATCTCGACGGCAACGATATTGGTGTCGATACTATTTCCCCGAATCGAAAACCCTTCGTGCGATCGGAACACGTCACCGAGCTGTTTGGCGTGCTCGTGATCTTCACCCAGTCGGCCTCGATGATTTTCGATCGCGTACAAGGCACCGGCGGCGATGATGCCGGCTTGTCGCATCCCGCCACCAAACAGTTTTCGCGTTCGACGTGCTTGCTCGATAAAATCGCGGCTGCCGACCAAGGCCGAGCCGACGGGGGCCCCGAGTCCTTTGCTGAAACAAACGCTGACCGAATCAAACGGGGCGGCGAGCTCAGCTTCGCTGATTCCCGTGGCGGCCGCGGCGTTCCACAGCCGAGCTCCATCAAGATGGGTCGCCAACCCTTCGGACTTCGCCCATTGGCACGACTCGATGACGTCGGCCTGAGGCAAAATCCGGCCGCCGCCGCGATTGTGAGTGTTCTCCAAACAGAGCAGCCGCGTATGAACGAAGTGGTCGTTATGGGCACGGACCTGGCCACGCAGATGCTCGATTTTCAGCACCCCGCCCTGCCCTGGGATCGTTTTCGCCACCAAACCCGACAGCGAGGCAAACGCCCCCTGTTCGTACTGATAAATGTGGCAATCTTGCTCGCAAATAAACTCGCTGCCGCGATCACAATGGACTCGCACGGCGACTTGGTTGGTCATCGAGCCGCTGGGCATAAATGCGGCGGCTTCTTTGCCGAGGATTTCTGCGGTTAAATGCTCCAGCCGCTCCACAGTGGGGTCAATATCGATGACCGCGTCACCGACTTCGGCTTCGGCCATCGCTTTCCGCATCGCGGGCGTGGGCTTGGTCAAAGTGTCGCTACGTAGGTCGATTTCTTGACGCATTGTGGATAATTCGAGGGGGCTGCGGCTAAACAAAACGCATTGTATCGGCTTATGATACCGTTGGGAGAGGCTTGCCCGCCTGTCTACGCATTCCGCCTGTCTACGAAACTGAACGAAGCCTGCGAATAAGCAAACCATGACCGTATCGAATCCATCCAGCTCAAACCTCCCAACGCTCCAGATCCAGCGAGTGGATGCTCGCGAGGGATCCGCGGACATTTTGCTTCAGCTGCGTCAAAAACTCAGTCCCGCAGGCGATGTCGTCAGCCCCCGAGGCCGGGCGCTGACCGAAAAGGTGTTTGGCAAACCGTTGACGCCCGTGGAAGTGGTCCAGACGATTTGCGATGACGTCCAAACCGAAGGCACTGCGGCGCTACTGCGTTACTGCCAAGCACTCGACAATGCCGAACTTTCGGCCGCCGAGCTTCGCGTCCCCGCCGAGGCACTTGAGCAGGCTCACGCCGAGGCGGATCCAAAATTGATCGAATCGATTCGCCGGATTCGTGACAACATCACCGAATTCCAATCGGCGATCCTGCACCAAGATGTCACCATCGAGCCTCGCGCGGGCGTCCGTCTGACTCAGCATTATGTGCCGCTTGAACGAATCGGCGTGTGCGTCCCCGGTGGTGCCGCCGCCTACCCATCGACCGTGCTGATGACAGTCGTTCCGGCCCAGGTCGCTGGGGTGAAACAGATCGCCGTGGTCGCCCCGCCAACCAAGTTCGGTGCGTACAACACCGACATGTTGGCGACGTGCCACGAGCTAGGTGTCACCGAAGTTTATCGCATGGGTGGCGCACAAGCGGTCGCAGCGATGGCGTACGGCTGCGAGTGCATTGAACCGGTTCACAAAATCGTCGGCCCCGGCAACCTATTTGTCGCACTGGCGAAGAAGCATGTGTTTGGAACGGTCGATATCGATTCATTCGCGGGCCCGAGCGAAGTGATTGTGATCGCTGATGGCACTGCTCGAGCCGACTACATCGCGGCCGACTTGTTGGCGCAAGCTGAACACTCACCGGGGTCCGCGATCCTGATCACTTGGGACGAAGCGCTGATCGACGCGGTTCACGACGAGTTGGCGAAGCAAGTGGTCCAGCTCGAACGCAACGAATTGACTGTGGAGAGTCTCGAAGCCTTTGGCGCGTTGATCCTGGTTCGCGATGAACAGCAAGCATGCGAACTGACCGACGATTTTGCTCCCGAGCATTTGCATATCGAAACCGCGAACCCACGCGACCAAATCGCCAAGATCCGCAACAGCGGCGCGGCCTTCTTGGGCCACCATACACCGGTGGCACTAGGCGACTACGCCGCCGGGCCGAGCCATGTGTTGCCGACCGGCGGGACTTGCACTTGGGCAGCCGGATTGTCGAGCAACAGTTTCTTGCGAAGCGGCAGCATTACCGAGTTCGATGAACCTGCACTGAAACAAATCGCTCCTGATGTCGAGCGACTTGCCGAGAAAGAAGGGCTGACCGCTCACGCCCGCAGCGTCTCGATCCGGCGATAATGATCGAATGTACGAATTCGTTCCCAGGCTCCTGTCTAAGAGCGCACTGCGATCGAGGCTCCTGTCTCATTCGCCGAGAAGAGACGCCATGTTCGAGCAGGAAATACCGTGGTCTTTCGCGGAACGAACGCTACATTCTTCCAAATTTTTCGCGGAGCGAAAAACGACAATGAATTTAACCATCCCGAGCCACCTTCTAGCTGAAACGAATTAAGAAGTGCCCGAGTCATCGTTCTTCCGCCCTGCCCTTGCCAAAATGCAGCCCTACACGCCGGGGGAACAGCCTGCGCCGGGCAAAACGGTCAAGCTGAACACCAACGAAAACCCCTACCCGCCGCCCAAGGCGGTGGTCGAGGCGATTCAGCATGCGGCCACCGGTGCAATCAACCGTTACCCCGACCCGGTGGCGACCGCGTTTCGCCGGGCGGCTGCTAACGCATTGGGGTTACCCGGTCCCGAATGGATCCTGGCGGGCAACGGCAGTGACGAGATCCTGACGATGCTGGTCCGCGGCTT
>NZ_JBFHFD010000504.1:0-6313 GCF_041583735.1 Novipirellula sp. | reverse complement strand
GATGGATCGAACTTGCCCTATTGCGAGAAGACGCGTCGCTGCTGGAGCGGTACAAATTGAGTATCGATCGACATCAACCTGCGATGCAAGAACTCGAATTGGCTCGCGGCATTCAAGCCGCCAATTTCGTCAGCGGAGTGAAGTCTGGCCCCTCGGTATTGCGAGTTGTTTCCCAAGGACTCGAAGGCAACATCCAAACCGACCTGATCGTCAGCCTGGAAAAAAACCCCGTTGCCATTGTGCCGATCAAGAGCATTCGTTCGGGCAATCGACTAGGACGTGCCGATTTGACCGAGCGGCCGATTCCGATTGACGAGTGGGACGATTCTTACTGTACCGATCCACGCGAATTGGTGGGCATGGAAACCCGCAGCAACCTTCGCGGCAACGAACCGATTCTGCGGAGCCAGATTGGCAAACCGACGTTAATCCGTCGCGGCGACTTAGTCGAAGTACGGGTGATCAACGGTTCGATCAGTGTGACCACCAACGCCAAATCGCTCGGTGACGGCGCCGAATCCGAGCTGGTGGAAATCGAAACACTCGAGCCACGCAAACGGTTGGTCGCACGCGTGGTCAACAGCGGCGAAGTTGAAATTGTCACCCGTGCCCCGCAAGCCCGATAGTCCTTTTGAAAAACCAATGATCCACACGAAACCCCTCCGATCCTTCGAAATTCGCTGTCTCGATGGTTTCGCTTCCGCGATTTCGGTTCTCGTTTTCGGACTGCTATGCCAGATCGCGGATGCTCAAGAGAGTTCGCTGTTGCGGCAACCAGGACCACCACCGGTCGCGAATGCTCCGAATGCATCGCTGCAACCGTTGCCGATGCCGCATCAAGCCCCAGGACCTTATTCCACCCCGCCGCAGGCCTCCTACACGGCATCCCCCGGGGCACCAGCACTGCTGAGCAACGTCAGTTGGACCTATCAACCGGCGCCCCGTTTGCGAACGTTTCAAAAGAATGACATCATCACCATTCGCGTTGATGAGATCACCAGTGTGACCGCGACCGGTGCCGCTGAAAACCGCAAGAAAACGCTGTACGAAGCGATCCTGACCGATTGGATCCGCTTGACCGATTTTCGTTTGCGGCCCGATCCGCAGGGCAACGGAGATCCGGCGGTCGCCGCTGAATCGGAGTCTCAATTCCGCAGCCAAGCCTCGCTGAAATCACGCGAGGCGATGACGTTCAACATCGCTGCGACGGTCGTCGACATTCGCCCCAATGGAAACTTGGTCGTCGAAGCTCGCAAGACGATTCGCATCAACGACAACCTTTGGGAAACGTCGCTGTCCGGAATCTGCCGGGCTCAAGATATCGCCCCGGACAACGTGATCCTGAGCCGCGATCTGATTGATCTTGAAATACGCAAGGAAGATCAGGGACATTTGCGGGACGGCTACAAACGAGGTTGGTTCAGTCGTTGGTTTGATCGTGTCCAACCGTTTTAGAGAGACGGCACGGGCTTCACAAACGGCACTGCCGCGTAATCGCCATGAATCCAAACGCACTAGGCTTCCGATGAAAATTCTCGCTCCCATCGCCATCATGATGGCACTCTGCATCGCGGCGCTGCCGGCGGATGCTGCAACGCTTCGGCTTGGCGACATGTGCCGACTGAAGGGGCAAGAGATCAACACATTGCAAGGCCTGGGGTTGGTTGTGGGGCTGCGTGGCACAGGCGATAGTGACGCCGCTCCCACGGCGCGTGCGCTATCGCGGATGATGCAATTGATGGGTGGATCGATGGCAGTCGATTCGCTTGGGCAACTCGATCTAAAAGATGTTGCCGATGCCAAAAACGTCGCGATGGTTTTCGTCACCGCACGCATTCCCGCAGTCGGATCGCACACCGGCGACCAGATCGATGTCACTGTCAACGCCATCAATGCCAAAAGTCTCGAAGGTGGCTATTTGATGCTCACGCCGATGTTGGGTCCACGCGCCGATAACCCGACGGTGTATGCGGTGGCCCAAGGCCGCGTGAAGGTCAGCGTCGATGGCCCCGCGACCACCGGTACGGTTCAAGGTGGTGCTAAGATGGAAGCGACCGTTCCTGCGTCATTCCAAAAGGATGGCATGATCACGCTGATCTTGGAACGCGACTTTGCCAGTTTTGACAACACACAGCGGATCGAAGACGAAGTCAACAGTTTGTCGGCACTGACACTTGGTGATTCCGGTCGCTCCGGTAGCGGATCCGGCTCACGCAACAATCGTCCCCGCGCCCAAGCGATTGACCAATTGCACGTGCAGGTTCACATTCCTGAACTGTATCAAGAAAACCCGATCAAATTCATCTCGTTGCTATTGAATCTTCCGATCCAAATCGCCAGCCACTCATCACGCGTCGTGATCAACGAACGCGAGGGCATCGTAGTGATCGGCAAGGATGTCGAGGTCGCTCCGGTATTGGTCACCCACCGCAACTTGCGAATCGAAGCAGGCGGCGTGGGCGGATTGGTCGGAGTCGATGACAAGATGGATGAGCGTGATACGGCAAAGCTGAAGAATTTGGCCGATGCACTCAATGCACTCGATGTACCGACCTCGGACTTGATCGCGATCATCAAAACGCTCAAGGCCAAAGGTGACTTGTACGGCGAAGTCGTCTTTCAATAAACGACGAAGTCGCCTTTCAACAAAACGCCCCTTCGGAAAACGCGTGATCTTATGAACTTTCCATCGTCATCCCCCTTGGCTTCGAAGTCTTCGCCGTTGGACCAACACGCGATATCCCAACAGCCCGCAAAACCTGCCAACGAGACGCAGGAAGCGTTCACCGATTTCGTCGGTCAAACGCTGTTCGGTAGCATGCTCGATTCGATGCGGAAAACGGTCGGCAAGCCAGCCTACATGCATGGCGGCCGGACCGAGGAAGTGTTCCAGCAGCAGATGGATCAATTGATTGTCGAGGATTTGACCGAAGCTTCGGCCAGCTCGATCGCCGATCCGATGTACCAATTATTTCAAATGAGCCGCAGCGCGTAACATCATGCAAACAAACCAAACTTGGGCAAACCGTGTCGCGGATTATGTCGACGATCTGGAAATCGTGGCCACCACAATTGAGCAGCTAATTGCCAATTCTCGGATTCAAACCAAAACGGCAATGGCAAGCGAGGTCGCCGAGACCGGCTTGGAATTGCTCGAAGCGGTCGGACGTCTCGAGAACATGGTGGAACGGCGAGAGCAACTGCTATCGGACGCTCAGGCACCTGCATCGGGTACGACGCTGATTGAAAAACTACGGAGGTCCGGCGAAATCGACCTGGCTGATCGCAGCCAATCGGTCGCTTATACCATTTCGGCAGCCCACCAAGCCGCCGTGTCGCTGTTTGTATGTCAGTACCATTTGGCTAGCCATTCACAAGAGATCCTAAGGTTGTTGGCAGGAATGGATACTCCCCGAACCTATCGCCGATCGAGTGACGGGGAAGAACGAGAACGTGGCGGCGGCCGGCTGTTCAACGACGCCGCGTAGTGCCTCATCCCATCTTACATTTCGGGAAAGCGAAAGCTTTAAGCCCTGATTGAGCAGATGCCCCAGGCCCCTTGTCGCACCGCTTGAAACACCGGCATGGAAACGCCCAAGTCGGCGGCATTGGGGGGCGGTGATTGATTGACGCTGCTAAGTCCGCAACTAGACTAGAATTCTTGAGCGACCGCGTTTTCCTGAAAATGCCTTCTTTTGTGTCGCTAATGTCTCGATGGGAGCGTCGCGGTGCGCCACCGTATAGCAAACGATTGTTGTGTCGTCATCTACTGAATCCTCTGCCGCAAATCCTGCAGCGTTCCCTAGGTCCGCTTTGTCCTCCGATATTCATCGAATCCATGAATCCTCTTCGATTCAAACCGATGCAAGCGCCCCTTTGATGCGTTCCCCCATCAACACCACCCCCTCTACAGACCTACGTATTGATTGCGTCCCCTTTTCGCGATTGAGCGAAGCGGACTGGCAAGGGTGGGAGCGTTTGCGTCAGTTGCAGCCTGAATTTGCCAGCCCTTTCTTTTCGCCCGCCTTCATCGCCGCGGCCGATACGGCGCGGGGTGGCGATGTCGAGATCGCCCAGATTCGTCGTGGCGACGCATTAGTCGGCTTATGGGCGTTTCACCGAATCCGCGGCGTTGCTTGGCCGGTCGGTCGATGCTTCAACGACGCTCATAATATTATTGCTGCTAATACTGTGGCGATCGATTGGCGGTGGTTGTTAAAAGAATTGAATTTGAAGGCGTTTCATTTCCATTCGCTGGTCGGTCCCACCGCAGGACTGGCGGACCAAGATTGCTTTGAAACGATCGACGCTTTCTCATTGCAACTTGGCGATGATTCGCCAGCAACGCTCCGCCGCATGGAACAGAGCCACACGACGCTGAAAAAACAGCAGCAAAAGACGCGAAAAATGGCTCGCGAGCTGGGGGAGATCTCGCTCGAGATCGATTGCCGCGACGCCGGCCTGTTGGACAAAACGATCCAGCTGAAACGAGAGCAATACCTCCGCACCAAACCGATCGATGTGTTCGCCCCGCAGTGGCCGCACAAGATGCTGCGTCAACTGTTCGAAAAACCACGCCACGGTGCTTATGGGATGCTGTCGGTCTTGCGAGCGGGCGACCATTTGGTGGCCGCTCATTATGGAATCCGCGAAGGCGATCTGCTGCACTACTGGTTCCCCGTCTACGATCCACGCTTTGCGATCTACTCGCCTGGCACCGCGTTATTCAAAAGTATTGTGCGTCACGCGACCCAACACGGGATTCGCACCATCGACATGGGCTACGGCGAACCGTCGTACAAACGCAAACAAACGGACACGCAAGGCAAAGTGATTTACGGTGTCACCTCGCACTCCAGCTCGTATCACGCCTGGCATCGGCTGCAGTATCAAACGCAGCAATTTGCCCGCTATATGCCGTTCAAACAGCAGGTAAAAAAGTGGATGCGGACCGTCGCGTCCCACGCGACCCCATCGCCATTGTCTTAAGTAAAGCTGCTAGCAAAAGCAGTTGGACGAAGATGGCCATCGTCCTACAATCGGTTTGGATCCCGTGCCCCCAAATTCGGATTGATCATGCTCGAGCCTAGTGCCCCTGTTTACGGCTGTTTTCCACGTTGGCCCGAAGATGGGCAAGATTTCATTCACCCCAACGATGTGGCGATCGTGACCCGCCGCATTCCCAGTGAACGCGTTTTTCGCCGAGACCGTTTTGACGGTACCTATTACCACTATCAATATGGTTCGGTCCGCTTTCGGCTTCGCCCCTGTTTGTGGCTGGCAGTCGAGTCAGACGGCATCGACATTGGGGATTCGGTCGAAACCGTCGGCGTGGGAATGGAGCGAGAATTGTTTGTCGCCGAGGTGTATGGGATGTATTTCGTTCGCCGCAAAGGCTGCATCCTGTACCGGCTGCGTCGCGGCGAGACGATGATTCCGAATCTTTATCATGCGAAAAGCATGCGGCTATTGACCGAAAAAACTCACTTGCGGCCGGGCGAAATCAATCATCCGGTGCCCCAGGTTCACGACCGCGGCGAGCGAATCCCCGGCGACCTGGTTTAGATCGGCACGCTTAGCGAGCAGATTTTCTTGGGGGTCGATCGGTTCTGACCTTGCGATGAATTCAATCGCTGGGCTACAAGCCATAGGATTATCTCGCCCCCACACTTATTCAGCGTAGAGCAAGGAATGCAACCGCTCGCCCCCAATCGGCTCATTGACACCCTCGTGGTGCTGATCGCATTGACCTGCGGTTGGTCCGAAAGTCACGCTCAAATCCCCACCCGGGACGAGGTCGAAGCGGCACAGAACGTCGTGCTGCCCGATGATCCGGCGGCCATCATCGCGGTGGTGGGGCAAAGTCCCATTTATTACGGTGAAGTCGCTCCTAAGGTCGACGCTCGTATCAATGAAGTGCTGGCGAAATCGAAACAACAGGTTCCCGAGGACCAGCTTCGGTTCGCTCGCATCAATCTAACGCGAGGCATGCTGACACAGGCGATCCAGAACAAGATGATGCGAGAGAGTTTCCTGCTAGACCAAGTGGGAACGCAAACCGCGGATAAACGTGCCGAAGCCGATGCAACGCTTGCCGCACGTGCACGGCAAATGTTTTTTGAATCGGAATTGCCTCAACTGAAAAAGCAATACAAGGTCACCGATATTGCCGAACTCGATGCGTTGCTTCGTGAGAAGGGCAGTTCGCTGGCGTCTCGGCAACGCGACTTTACCGACGCCATGCTCGGTCACCTCTATATCCGCAGCAAAGTCGAGAAGGACCCGACCGTCTCGATCGCCGACATCAACCAAT
>NZ_JBFHFD010000503.1:0-6324 GCF_041583735.1 Novipirellula sp. | reverse complement strand
CTGCGGACGAAACCAAGCAGCTGTCCCGCTGCGTTGTAGGCTTCGAGTCGACCGTACGTCACGCTCAAGGAAGAATCGTTTGCAATCGCATCAATGGCGATGGCCGACACCGGGCGAAAGAAATCGAAACGAAGACGACTGCTGCTCGTGAACCAATCGATCCCACCGCGAGCGAAAATGCGGTTTTGTAGTGTGATCGGGAAATTGTATTGATTTTCAGAGGTGACGTCGTCATCAAAGATGTCGCCAAACGTAACTTCGCTGATTGAAACACCGGGGGCAGCGTGCAGCAGATTCTTTTCGGTCACAACGCCGCTAATCGGGTCACGCGTGATCAAGTCATCGGGTTCAACGACATGGGTTAATACATCGAGGATACCGTTTTGGTTGGTGTCGGCAAACACGGTTAAGCCGGCTGCAGGCACCGGATCACGCGAGGGGCCATCGCCCTTCGGAGGGCTCTCGAACAAGGTTCCGCGAACACCGCCGACAAAGTTGCTGGTGCCCAAGTGATCCAGCGGCAAGCCTTGGAACTGCACCGGCGCCGGAGGTCCGAAGAAGCCCGAGACAAGGCTTAGGTTGGTTGATGAGCCTTGGGTTGGCCCTGAAACCCAGTCGTCAATGTCGCTGCCAATCGAATCGCCAATTCGGCCCGCGTATCCTGCACCACTGCTGAACACAATGGGAACACCTGGTCGTGTGGTGATCCGCGAGGTTCCGACACCTCGGTCTACAAACACAATATTTCCGTAAGCAAGGTCGGGGCCGCCGACAAAATTGTGGATTGATATCGAGTCGAATGTTCTCCACGCACCCGCGACACCATCGTCATCAATAAAACCATCGTTATCAAGGTCGATGTCATCGGCAATCGTCGGAGCGACATCGCTTTGGATCAGCATATAGGTCCAACCGCCGATCGATGAAAACGCCACCGAGTCACTGGTGTGAATCCCGCCGGGCAGTCCCGAAAAATTAGTGGTGCTTGATCGCAGTACAGCCGACTGAGGATCAATGTCATAGTTGTTGCCCGACGTCACGATCGCCAAGAAACCATTGTCACCAAGCGGTTGATTGCTGAGATCAAAAACTTGAGCCACTTCACCCTCATCCAAGAAATCCTCTTGGACAATTACAAAGTAAGTGTTGTCGCCAATCCGGCCTCCCTTAGGACCTCGTAATTCGATGTAGGGATTCGTGCCGCCGTAAAATTCGTTGATCACCAATTCGCCGGGCCGGACCTCGGGTTCAATCTGGGCTGTGATGGTTGTCTCAGGCAGGTTGACCCAAGCAGGGTCCGAAACCGCGGTGTCGACCGAGATCACAATGTCGGACGCCCCGAGTGGTGCGGAGTCAACCAGATCCAGTGCGACCGTTTGCGGAGTTTGCCAATTGTCCGGTGTGAATACCAAGCTGGACGTGACCGGCAAAAGTTGCAGCGGATTGATGGTGATGTTGATGACCACATCCGTTGGGGGTCGCGTGTCCAGCGTAACCAGAAATTCGTCTCGTCGCACCGAGGACGAAAATACGGTCTCAAAATCGGTTTCGGTGACCGTGATGCCGATGATCGCATTCGTGAGCGCAAAATCAGCGTTGACCGCACCGAGATCGGTAACTGTAACGCGATGCGCGACGTCGCCAAGTCGCGAATAGAACAGCGATTCCGATGGCACCGCCTCGGATGCCGAGAAGCCAGCAGTGACTTGCCCTGTATCTGGATTGACAAACACCGCGGCGCGTTGCCCCACACTGCCTTGGTCAAACATCACAAATTGAGTGCCGTTGAACGACAGCGAAAAACTGTCGAGCGCTCGTGAGGTTTGTGCGAGCAGGCGACCATTGCCGAGCAGGTCAAACTCAAAAAATCGATCGCTCGTATTATCAAATCCAACAATGCGTTGCTTGACCGAATCGAATGTCAAATCGCTGACGTTTCCGAGGCCGCTAAGCGAGTTGCCGACCGGTACCAAACGACCGCTGACGCGATCAAAGATAGCGAGTTGTTGTTCGTTCGGCGCCGTCAAGCTGCGAGCGACCGTGTAGATCGTGTCGCTCGATGCGTCGTGGGCAAGCCCTGCGGCAATCTCGTTCGCCAGCGTCGCGACCACACGTTCTTGGCCGGTCAACGGATCGAGCGTATAGATCGAATCGGTGACAAAATTCGATCCGTAGAACGTGCCGTCATTGGTTCGCACTAAACCGTAAATCGGCCGAGAGCTCGGGGTTCCGATTCGGCGGACGGTGCCGTCAAGCGACATCTCAAATAGCTGAGTTTTGTCGCTGTTGGCAGGATACGAAGTGCCAAAGTAGGCGTTCGGCGACGATTGGTAAAAGCCTCGCGGAATCACCTGGCGAATCGCATGGTCGCCGACGGGGACGTTCGTAAACGCGTAGCGGCCGACATCATCGGTGGTTTGGATCGGTTCGCCGAGATCGGGTTTGCCGTTGTTGTTTGCGTCGATGTAAATCTCGATGCCACCCAAGTTGTCTTCGCTGGGTTCGCGGATTCCATTCTTATTAACATCAAACCAAACTTGGCCTTCGATCGTGCCTGCGGGTGGTGGTGGCGGCGGCGGAGCGAGGCCAAAGTCGAACCCTGATACGCTGTCGGCCGCAGTAAGATTCACGCGATGAGCAATGTTGCCTCCCTTCGAAAAGGTAAGTGCATCGGTTCCAAGCGCGGTCGAGGCATTAAAGCCACTCGTGACCACGCCCGTGTCGGGATTCACGATCAGCACCGCTTGCTTGGCGGTATCAGCGTTGTCGAACATGACAAACTCAGTCCCGTTGAAAGCCAACGAGAAACTGTCAATGGATTGCTGTGCGGTGGCGAGCAGCTGACCGGTTCCGTTCAGATCAAACGCCAAAAACCGATCATTAGCATTATCGAAACCGACCACGCGACGGTTGACAGTGTCGAACGCCAAATCGCTAGCTCCGCCCGGCAAGTCGAGACCGTTGGTCGAAACTTCCGTCAGGATGCCGCTGACGCGGTCAAGGGTATGCAGCGTGCGAACGCTGGTGGATCCTGCGGTAAGCGACAGCGTGTAAATCGTGTCGGTTTGCGCGTCGTAGGCCAGGCCTGCGGATCCGGCAGAACCGGCAGGCGAGATCAGCGTTTCGCTACCGGTTTGCGGATCAATGCGATAGAAACCGGCACCGCCCTGAAATCCCGCTCCGTAAAACTCGCCATCATTGGTGCGGATCAAGCCTCGGATCGAGGTCGATTGCGGGGCGCCTAATAGGAACGCTTCGCCACTTTCGCTCATCTGATACAGCTGAGTCGATCCAAGTGGCGTGTTGGAGAAGGTCGTACCAAAATAGGCACCCGGGCTGGTTTGACGCTGGTTGCCCGAGTCAACACGAATCGTCTGTGTCCCGGCGGCAAGAGTGTCGAATTGGTATTGCCCCTGAGCATCGGTTTGCACCGCGACTTCGGTCGCATCAAATTGGCGGTTGTCGTTGGCATCAACATAGACTCGAACGTTGGGCACGCCGACTTCGGCGGCATTGCGGATGCCGTCACCGTTATCGTCCTGAAAAACCTCGCCCGCGAGAACCGCCAGCAGTTGCCGGGATTCCAGTCTTTCTAAAATCCGTCGCCGGCGTTGGGGCCGCTGCGATCGTTTATTCCTGCGAGCAAATCGGTTTCTAGGATCAAGCATGGCAATGAACGCTAAGTAGAAAGGGAATGAATAGAAGGAGAGTGTATCACCAAGCCAGCAAGGTGATTGCGAGGCCCATCACCGATCGAAGGGCGCCGGTTGACGGGGCCAACAACAGGCGAAGGGAACGGGGCGAGGGGAATTCTCGAAACGAGAACAACCCCTTAGAATAAATGTGCCCGTCGCTAGGGACAACTGAAATCATGAGGATTCGGCAAGAGAAGAACAGAACGGGGATTCCGTCTTGGAATCATACTGCGGGGATTTGGTTCCCAATATTTTTGCAATTTTGTTTTCTTTGCAGTTTTCGCATTGTGTCTTTGAAGTCATGGAATCGGGGTTTGGATGAACTTTGCAGCGAATTTCACCGCCATCGATTTTGAAACGGCGACCCATCGACCCGATAGCGCGTGCCAACTTGCCGGCGTCGTGGTTCGCGATGGCGTGGTGGTCGATTCGAAAGTCTGGCTGATCCGCCCCAAGCCGTTTTACTTTAGCCCGGCTAACATTCAAATTCACGGGATTTCGCCTGATCAAGTTCGCGATCAATCCGAGTTCGGCGATCTGTGGCCCGAGGTCGCCGACTTTCTAAAACTCAGTTCCAATGATCCTGCGGGCGAACCCGAATGCCTCGTCGCTCACAACGCCAGCTTCGATATCGGGGTGTTGATGGGATGTCTGCACACGCATCGCATCGCGGTGCCTGATCTTCAGTACACCTGTACACGCGCAATCGCTCGCCAAGTTTGGCCCAGCCGTCCGCGATTTGGACTGAAGCCATTGGCTGATTGGCTGGGGATCCGATTTCGGCACCACGATGCGCTCGAAGATTCGCAGGTCTGTGCCAAGATCTTGATGGCCGCCGGCATCCAGGCAGGTGCGGGGACACTCGAGGAACTTGAACAATCGACCAAGCTTTCGCGAGGTGTCGCAGGAGCCTGGGGCAAACGGGGCCCTTCCAAATCTCATTTTCGCCGCCCCAAGCAGCGGCAAGCCGCGTCGCCATCGCGGACCGAGTCCCGCTCGGCCGAAAACGCCGCGATTCAGGCTCAGTTAAAACAGCAGTGGGATTTGCAGCGTTTGTTCGTGCGAGCCGAGTTCATCCGCCCGCTTGCCGGTCAACGCGTCGTCTTTACCGGCCAACTTAGTCAGCTTAGTCGCGAGGATGCTGAGTCGCTTGCGATCCGCTTGGGCGGCACCTGCCAAACCTCGGTGACCCGCGAAACCGACCTGCTTGTCGTCGGCCAAACCGACAAACGAACAATCCAATCAGGCCGCACGATCAGCACGAAAGAACAAGCGGCACGCGAGGTTCAGGCCGAGGGAGGGGGGATCCGAATCGTCAGCGAACATGACTTTTTGGGGTTTGTCGTCGCTCCGGAATAAACATTTTGATGTTTTTGCCGACTATCTTTACAGGTGACCTATGCTTTCGCGTGACTGTGTTTCCAGCCCAAAGCGTTATCATCTTGGAATGAATTTGTGACCCGTGTACTTCTGACGGCATTCGAACCCTACGATCGATGGACCGAAAACTCGAGTTGGTTGGCACTGATCGAATTGACCCAGTGGTATGACGGACAAGCGGATTTAACCACACGGCGTTATCCTGTGGATCTGACGCTGATGAGTGTGCAGTTGAAAAAGGATCTGCAGGACGACTATGACTTTGCCATCCATATTGGCCAGTCACCCGGTGCGACGCTGATCAAACTTGAAGCGATCGGATTGAACGTTCGCAGCGATGGAACGCCGCTACTGAAAGACGCGCCGGCGGCCTACCAATCCTCGCTCCCCTTGCCACGTTGCCGCGACGCACTGGTCGAAGCAGGCATCCCTTGCGAAGTCTCGCATCACGCGGGGACCTACTTGTGTAACGCCGCGTTGTACTTGAGCCAATACTACTCGCATTCGTTTGCGATGAAGACACAAAGTGTCTTTGTGCATCTACCGCTCTCGCCCGCCCAAGCCGCACGCGACGCGGATCGATTGCCCAGCATGAGCACCCCGATGGTCAGCGCCGCGCTCGCGATGATCATCGAAAACATGAGTGGCCAGTAGGCAGCAAGAATTTGGCAAATATACGGGCGTTCATTTCCAAACAAAACAAAGGATCGAGGGCCGTTCAGAAACAATGGTGCGCCAATGGAAGGCAGCGAGTTGGGGGGCGTTTTGAATTCGTCCGCAAACTTAGCTCGAGATGACAAAGTGAGTTCAAAGTTGGCTAAACTATGGCGATCTCTTTCTCGCCGTTGGCTCCCACTCCATTGCAAAGCATCATGCCTGAGATTCCTGTCTCGAGATTCCACCGTTGGTCGATTGCGTTAGTCTCCCTACAGGCAATGTTGATTTGTCTGTTGTCGCTGGGCCAAGTCGAGGTTTGCTCGGCGGAGCCCGCGGCTTTCTCAACTCCGATTCATAGCGGGCAGCTCGATGGCGATGCGTTCACGCAGTGGTCGGAGGGACGTGAATCGGCGATTCCCGTGGAAGCGGCGAAGAATGGGCCGAGCGATATTCTGTGGACAAGCGACAAACGCCCGGATTGGCGCGGTGTCGAGTTTGGCACCAACCATGCCCCTGGCCCGCGACATTTGCGAATTGCATTCACCGAGTCCATCGGTATCGGCACCCTACTTGTGCGTGGCGGTGCGACGCT
>NZ_JBFHFD010000502.1:0-6339 GCF_041583735.1 Novipirellula sp. | reverse complement strand
ACTAATCGTCGTGCGATGATACAGCGTTTGCCAAAGTCACGTGTCTGCTCTTGATCGGCCCCGTACATCGCAATCGTTTTTGCATCTTCGCTACTCAAATCCACCGCCTCGGGCGCAGCAGATTGCATTTTGTAAGCCAGTTCGTAACTGGCGATCCGTGACGACAAATCACTATTGTTTTCGCGTGAAATCAGATGTCGATTGTTTGCTTTTTGGATCGAGTCGATCAATTGTCGCTGAACACCTGCGGGCAAATCGCTTGGCGGAGCCATATCCAAGATCGGAGCTCCTTCGGCGCGAAACACGTTGCCTTGGTATGTGGCCGGCATGTAGCCACTGCTCCAGTTTTTCGCGCCGCTGATCGGACCACCACTGGGGTCGAGCATGACGACGAAACCGGGCAGGTTCTCATTGACGCTGCCGAGCCCGTAGGTCAACCATGATCCCATCGCCGGGTTGCCTGAGAGAATTCGGCCACTGTTCATCATCAACATCGCGGATCCGTGGATCGGTGAATCGGCGGTCATCGAGTGCAAAAACGCGATGTCATCGACATGATTTGCGACGTTAGGAAACAGCGAACTGACCCACTTTCCGCATTCGCCGTGCTGTTTGAACTTCCAGCGGGGTTCAACGATACGGCCGCCACTTTTGTGGCCGCCGCGGCCAAACGTTTTGACGTCGACCGTCTTTCCGTCCATGCCGATCATGTTCGGTTTGTAATCGAACGTATCGATATGGCTTGGCCCGCCATACATGAACAGAAAGATCACCGACTTTGCTTTGGGAGCGAAGTGGGGTGGCTTGGCCGCTAATGGATTCACAAACGGCGAATCGGATTCCGATGCCGTCGCGTGACCGAAAAAACCATCGGATCCGAGCATCGAAGCGATCGCCGCAGCGCCGAAACCACCGCCGGTTTGCCACAAGAATTCGCGGCGAGTGCGGCCGCAGAAGTTGTCTCGCTTGGTCATGTTCGGGCTCTCAGTGATTGTTTTTCGGGGGGTAGAAAGTCAAGCCGCATGCCGGCTTTGAGATCAGATCAATCTGCGTTTAATCGACAAACAGAAACTCGTTCCAATTCATCACAGTCAAACAATACAGACTGACCGCTCGAGTGCGTGTGATTCCATCGTGCGACGCTAGCTTCTCGATCAATGCATCGCCGTCGGCAACTTCGGCATCGGTCGCTTGTCGAGCGAACGCGGCCATGATGGCTCGGCGAACAACCTCGTGATTCCCGACACTCGCCGCGTCAATCGACTTGGCAAACTTCGCTGACTGTTCGTGAATAAAGTCACTGTTCAACAGCGACAACGCTTGACCTGGCTGCAGCGTGGCAAAGCGAGCTTCACACGTCAGGTCGGGATCTGGAAAATCGAACGCAGTCAACAACGGCGTCAACAACGATCGTTTGACATGGATATAAACGCTACGTCGATTGCGTTGTTCTTCGGGTGAATCGCCCCAACCTTGGCCGGGCCGTGATTGCCCCGCCAATACTTCGGCAGACAATTTCTCATAGAAACTTGGTCCATAAACGCTTCGGTTCAGCGATCCGTTGACTGCCAGAATCGAATCGCGAACCTCTTCCGCACTCAGGCGACGTGGATCAAACCGCCAGAACAAGTCGTTCGCCGGATCGGTCGCCAACCCCTCGTCGCGACTCGCCGACGACATTTGGTAGGCCCGGCTATTCATGATCAGCCGGTGCATCTCTTTAATTTTCCAGCCACTTTGAATAAACGTTTGGGCCAGCCAATCGAGTAGTTGCGGGTGAGTTGGTGGCGTCCCAAGTTGGCCAAAGTTATTGCTGCTGCGAACGATGCCCCGTCCGAAATGGAATTGCCAGATTCGATTGACCATCACGCGAGCAGTCAGCCGGTTGTCATCGCTGACGACCCAATCTGCGAGCACGCGACGTCGTCCGAGCGATCGGTTATTGAACGCGTCGACTCGCGTCACTTCGTTTTTGGATTGGACTTCGGGAATGGCGGCTTCAAAAATCTCGGGGAACGACGGCTGCACCTCGTCGCCAGGTGAGTGCGGGTTGCCTCGGAACATCACAAATGTCTTGCCCGGTTTCGGCGGGTATTTGGCCAACCCCATGACCGAGTTTCGCGGCGGCAATTGTTTCAGTTCTCGCTGGTTCTCACGCAGTCGCTTGCGAAGTGATTCGTACCTCCGCCATTGATCGGAGCTAAGGTTTTCTTTGAGCTTTTCCTTGAGGATTTTGTCGCGTTCACGACGTAGGCCTTCGGTAGCCCGTTGATCCGGAGCGGACATTTTGACGATCCCCGCTTGCTCGATTTCGTGCATCGCCGCTTCGATCTTTTTACGGGCGACATCGTTGTCGTGATAACGGGCACTTAGCGCTGCGGACGTAACGTCAATCTGATTGTTTGCTGGATCGGTACCGCCCGACGCATAGCGAGTCACATCTTCGAAAAACGACAACATGCTGTAGTAATCGGTTTGCGGGATGGGATCGATCTTGTGGTCATGGCAACGAGCACAGTTGATCGTCAGCCCCAAGAACGCTTGGCCCGTCGTGGTGATCAAGTCGTCCATCTCGTCGAAACGAGCTTGGACAGGATCCGCAGGTTCGTCGTCCCAGATCCCCAGGCGATAGTAGCCAGTCGCGGTCAGAGTTTCGGTGGTTACTGAATCGAGTTCGTCGCCAGCGAGTTGCTCGCGGACGAATTGGTTGTACGGTTTGTCATCGTTAAAAGACTTGATGACGTAGTCACGATACTTCCACGCGTTTTCTTTGGGATTATCGCGTTCGAAGGAGTTGGACTCGGCGTAGCGAACAAGGTCCAACCAATGGCGTCCCCAGCGTTCGCCGTAATGAGGTGATTGAAGTAATTCGTCAACAAGGCTGGAGAACGCATCAACAGAATCATTCTTGACAAACGCCTCCACCGCCGCGGGCGATGGCGGCAACCCCGTCAGATCATAATAGGCGCGCCGCACCAACGTTCGACGGTCCGCCGAAGCGTTCGGTTTCAAACCGGCTTCGTCGAGCGATTTGTAGAGGAACGCGTCGATCGGGTTTTCATTCCACAAAGGATCCGCAACTTGCGGTGGATCCGGATTCCCCATCGGCTCAAACGCGAAATGTTTCCCCCAAGCGGCTCCTTCGGCGATCCACTGCGTTAGCAATTTGGCTTCGGCGGGAGTCACGGGATCGCCTTCGGGCGGCATGCGTTCAAATTCGTCGTCGGTGGTGATTCGTGCGACCAGCATGCTGGAGTCCACATCGCCTGCGACGATGGCAAACTCGCCAGACTCGGCTTCGGCAAACGCCGATTCCTGTTCTGCAAACGAGATCCCCCCTTCGGCTTTATCCGGGCCATGACAAGCGAAGCACCGCTTAGCCAAAATCGGTTGCACCTGTTTGGTAAAATCCACCGCCGCGGGTGGCGGCGTCTTCGCTGTCTCCGCCGCAACCTCGGCCGCATCCAAACGCGCCGTCATGCTTCCCATCGCTCCGCATAAACCGAAACTCGCCAACACGAGGGCCACGTTAGAGTCGAGCGGACGAAGAAAAACGGAGGCGATTTGTCGAATCATAATTTTTTTCTTGCCGTCGGTGGAAGGAGATAAAGACGGTGCGTTGAATCGAGCAAGGTGGGAGATGCAGCCAAGAAGGCACCCCATCATTGTGACAGGAAACGAGACCGCCGCCAAGTAGGATTCACGCATTGCAATTGAGATATATTGCCGCGAGATATTTTACCGCGTGCTCATTCACAAACCGCGGATTTCGTTGTTCTTATTGGCAGTTGGATCGCGGTTCTGCTAATCAGGGCGTCGAATCACGCAGACGCAAAGGAAGCTTCTTTCGCAAAACTTGCGTGAATTGGGTAGAGGTTTGCGAATTTGGTGGGAGGGGGCTCGGGAGCCTGGTTGTGAAACGCCGAGGGGTGGGTTCGTGAGGCAGGCGTGTGGAATGGACGCGTGGGGTGCGCGTACGGGACTCGTTGCCTCGTCCACTACGGGTGCGCGGACGGGCGTCGCGGACGGAGGTGTACGAGTGAACGCGAAGATCGACTAGGGAGCCAGCGTGAGCGCGTCCATGCGGCTTTTGATCGTCTTGTGGATCGTTTCGAGTTGCTGCTCAAGCTGTTGGTTTTGGTTGTACAACCGCACCAATTCTTGCCGTGTTTGCTCGACTCGCGTGGCGATCTCGTCGTGATACGCCTTGATTGCGAGCTTTTCCTTTTCAGTTTGATCGAAATCCTGCTCAAGCTTCAACTTGTCCGCTTGCGTGGACGTCAGCATGGCCTCGGTCGCTCGGATTGCTTCTTGCAGGACCGTTTTTTGATAATCCGCTTCTTGGACCTGAGATTCCAACGCTGTCAAACGAAGGCGGATGCGACGCAACACAAATCGATAATCGTTTAACGGTCGGATGTAGTATTGATTGATCAGCTTCACCACGCCGAGATCGATCAATTCGTTGGCCGCTTCTTCCTTAAGGACAAGTTGATCGCCGACGTTGAAGGACACATCGTCTTCTTCGCTGCGTTGCAAACGACTGTCCAAGGCACGTCCAGTACCGTCAAAGAAGTCGCCATCGGTCGCAGCAGTGGTGCGTTGCCCGTCAACTTGGATCTTGTGCTTTTTAATGAATTCAACGCGAGTCCAACGGCTCAGCGGCGGATCATCAGGCGTCGCTTGGCTGCCATCACGCAGGTACGAGTCCAACGTTTTTTGGCTCACCCCGGATTCAAACAGATCGGCAAGTAGTTTGTCGTCGACGCGTCCAAACAGGTGGTTTTCATCAGGAGTGCTGCCTTCGGCGATGAACATTTCGTGTCCATCAAGCGGCAGCATTTCATAGATCGACCATCTGCCGGCCTGCATGCTGGTGATCGAATCTTGTTGATTTTTTTCGAGCTTGCCGGTTGGTTGCAGTGTGACTTGGTCTGGAGTGCTCGAGATCACTCGAAACTCTCCCAGATAAAACCGGGGTAATTGCAGGTTCATATTTGGCATTGGTCGTTCGGCAAAACCATAAACGATCAAGCCTTCGGGGACCAAAGCTTCCGGGGCGGCGGCTGGTGCTGCCGCGGCGTCGTCTGCAGCCGGAGGGGCTCCGCCACCGTCATCAGGAATAATCGGAGCCGGTTGTGTGTTGGCAAGGACGATTCCCTTGAGGTCACCGTTTTTGAGTTCCAACGACCTCCAAACTCGACCTGCTTCGACCGAGATCACGGACAATTCGTGGTTCAACGCGACGACACCTTCGCCGGCTTCAGGGTCGGTCAAACTGCCAAACTTTAGCGTTTGATACTCTTGTTTCGCCTTTTCAGCTCGGACTTCGAGTTTTTCTTTGATTTGGTGCCATGCCGCACGGCTCTTGAGGGCCCCGGCGGTAGGAAAGATAAACAGCACGGCCAACAGCATGGTGATGCTGACGGTGACGAGGTGATACCACCGCCAAGTCGGTGCAGCCTTCCAAACGAGGACGAAGAAGCCGATCACGACAACGATCAGTAAGCCTAGAATAGCGTATTGCATGATCGTTTAAGCGAGAGGTTGAACAGGCATAAAGAGACGAAGAAGACGACCGCGAGGGTTCGGAGGCGGTTTGCGGTTGAGAGTCACAAACAAAAATGCCTCCGTTGGATAATAAGTTGGGCAAGATGCGCCGTCAAGCTTTTCTCGTAATCTGCGGGAGATTCGCGTGAACGTGTGAGCAAATTTGAGGCATCCGGTCCATTTTGCGGTTTCGATTCACGAGCTCTCCCCCCGCTGCAACCGCCGTCAAAGTCGCTGCAACCCGTACCGCCGTCATCGCATTGCCCCTCCCCACCGGCATAACCAAGCGATCCGGTGAAGACCGCACGTTGGCAGGCCGAATTCGTTAACTGTAGTGACGGATGTGCGTTTTGTAGGCATTGTCCCCAATAAATCAATTCTCTCACACCCGAATGCCCACGTGAGTAAATCCCACCCCCGATTGGCGGTCGGCTCGTCGATCGCCGCAGCACGGTTTGCGGCCCTCTGGTCCCAAGGTCGCAAGAGAATGAATCCTCTTTGCTGTACGTTGCTTTTGAGCAGCATGGTGCTCAGCAGCGTGGGTTGCCATCGTCAGTACTATCGCAAGCAAGCCGATTGCGAAGCCCATATGTTGTTGGACGAGAAATCGCAACACATCTCTCGCCCCCCCAACACGGCGTTGCGAATCGATGTCGATCGCCGCAGCCGGATGTTCAATCCGTTTGACTTGGATTTTCAACCGATCCCGACCGACGATCCTTCGTCGTACGAATACATGCAATGTGTTGATGGCCGTCGCGGCTACCCATTGTGGGAAGCATCCGGGGT
>NZ_JBFHFD010000501.1:0-6347 GCF_041583735.1 Novipirellula sp. | reverse complement strand
GTGTTGATCGGTGCGATTATCGGATTCGTGATCCGCGAACAGTTCTAATCCAACCGCGAATCCGTAGCGGAACTCGTCAAGAGTTTCGACGGGCATACGTCGATCAAACGAAAGCCGTTGACGGCTTGTTGATTCAGTCAAGTTTCCTGCGGCAACGGGTGTATGATGGACTTCCTAGTCCGTCAATCGTGTATTGGACGGACTAGGAAGTCCGTCGTACGACTAGATTCAACTGGCACCATCCCGATAAGACGCGATACGCCTACTGAAACAACGCCGCTTCCATTGCCAAGCCAGGGCCAAAGCCAAGCATCAACGTTGGGGGCTTCTGTGCGTTATCGAGCAATTCATTCAGCACAAACAGAACGGTGGGCGAAGACATGTTCCCAAACCGACTCAATACACTACGCGAGGCGAGCAAGTCGTCTTCGCCGAGTGAAAGCGATTCGGCACACGCATCAAGAATGCGAGGGCCGCCGGGATGAATCGCCCATGATTGGATCTCGGCCAATGACAACCCGGTCTGGTTCAACCATTTTTCGAGTGGCTCGCGTGTCGAGCGGCGAATCACGTCGGGGACTTCGGCTGATAAATACATCTCAAAACCGTTGTCACCAATTGCCCACGACATCATCTCTTCGGTGTCGGGGATGATCGCGGAATAGCTGCTCGTTAATGTCACATGCTCGGCGTCGGAAGCTTTGTCAGATCCGGATCCGATTACTGCCGCCGCTCCGTCGGCAAACAACGAATTCGAGACGATCCGTTGGTGATCCCAGCCATATTGTTGATGTAAACTGCACAACTCGACCGCCACGACTAACACGCGTGCCTTGGGGTCGGCATCCGCATAGGCCTTGGCGACGCGGAGTCCGTTCATGGCGCCGTGGCATCCCATGAATCCGACGTTGGTGCGAGACACCGTTGCGGGTAAACCGAGTTGGCGAATCAACGCGATATCGACTCCCGGTGCATGAAATCCCGTGCAGGAAATTGTTACCAAATGGGTGATCTCGTCGGGACGAACGTCACAATCGGCAAAGGCTTTTTGTGATGCTTCGATCGCTAACCCCTCGCCATGGTCGCGGTAAGCACCGAGTCGCTGCGCGGTCGTCGGTCCCCGGTCGGTGGCATCGTTCGCTGGCCAATAGAACGACTGGTTGGCGCGATCCAATACGGTGGTCGAGCCCGCCGGTTGTGCTTCGGCAACCTGGGATGCGGTTCCATGCAGAGCGTTTGCGGCGACCGACTCGCCATTAAATGACGATTGAGACTCCGTTTCTAGCAGCACGCTGTGACGCGATTTGACTCCCGTTCGACGATACAACGTCGAAAGCAGACGCCGTTGTTGGTCAGTCTCGCAACAGATTCCGTTGGCAATCTCGGCGGAACCTTCTTGGGATACGGACAGGCTCGGTAGAGCCGTTCCCATACCATGGATCTTCATACTCATGCATTCCTCGGGGCTAGATTCTGCAATCGACTTGGCACAGTCTATTCAAAAGGATGACAGACTGGCAAATGAGGGAAGCCTAGCGAGAGTGTCGGAGGCAACTTGATGAAGAAACGCAGCGAGCCGGACCCGCTCCGCTGCTCGACGTTTCACCCTCGGTTAAGACTCTATTATCCATAGCAGAGCGAATCTGCATAATGGTAAACGAGATTAATGGGCAAAACGTGGCTGAAATGAGTGAATACAACCCGTACAGCGAGCTAAACGAGCGTCGCCCACCCACCGGCGATTGCAGAGTGCTGATGGAACACACTATGTAGAGGTGTATGATGACCGCCCGCTGGGCGGTCATCCTCTGGCCCCTAAGTAAGGTTGCCAATGCAAGGTAATTCCAATGCGAGATTCGTGACCTCGAGTCCGCCTAGACCAGGCTTATATGCCCCACAAAAGCATGGCGACGCATACCGCGTGGTAACTCTCGGTCGTGAATGCTACAGCAAAAGTAGAATACTCTGCCGCGATAACCTTTTAAGCGTCGTCGCTTACGATTTCATGCTCGCGACACCTTTGGCGCGTGCCTTGACGGCAAGCTTGTAGGCTTCGTCGTGGCCGTATTTCTCGACCGAGAATCGTTGCGTCTTTCGCACACCCTTACTTGGGCTCCATTGAGCTACCCAGTATTGGTAGGTGGGCTTGGACGGCCAGCGAGAATCGACCTCTTCGACAAGCCGAACCCCGACGACGCCGGAAGTGTTATTTGAGCGAACAATTTTCGACAATTGTTGTGGCGTGTAGCCCTTCAACTTGCTTTCCAACTCATCGCGGAATTTCTTCGCAGCGGCTTGAGCCTTGCGTTTTCCACCATATTCGTTGTCTGCAAAAAACTTGGTGTGCTTCTTTCCCTTGCGCATTAAACGCACAAGGAAGCCCCCAGAACTGTCACGGTCAATCCGTGTGATGTTTCGATTCGCACTCATCGATGTTCAACTACATTACGAGTAAAAACGGGTGTCTAACTGATGGATTCAATTGTAGACGCCAAAAACAAGTTGCCAGAGACGTTCACTATGATGTACACCTGTCTTGGCGCAAAAATTACGCAAAAAAATTGCGATAGGTTACATCGGAGAGTGTTTTCTACCCCTGTCTGGGGATTTGAAACGCGATGTGAAGTGACAACCGACTTAACCGACAGTGCATCGCGTTTGTCAAACCTACGCCTCTGAGGTGCTCTCCGGCGCTTCAGCTCGACCACCCAAACCGACTCGGATGGGATGCACGATTCGTCCATCGCAGCGACGACGCTGGCGAATTGTTTTTAACCCGCGTCCCTCGGATCTGCATCACGCGAGGTTCGCTCGGTTCGCTGACGTTGCTCCAATCCGTCGGCATGCTTCCTCACTCCGGTTGCATCAAGATGACCCTTGCTGCGCCTTCGTGAATCCGAAAGGGGCCATCGCAGTTTGGCTCAAGGCGGCTCGAGCAGACATCAATCTATTGCATTGGATTGATCGCGACAAGAATATTGCATCCGTATGTCACCATGTGTGATTGTCCGATAACCCGACGCGAGGATCCCAACCCAGCGCGAGAATCCAAGCGTCCGGGGCACCCATATTCCAGCCGCAAGGCAGTGCGACATCAAAATGGTGACACCCATGTACCTGTCACTTCTCTCGTTGTCAGACGCGATCGCTTCGGGTGGGCAATCGTATTCGTCGGGGCAATCGCCTCTGCTTGAGATCTCGTCAACATTCGCCTCGCTGTTTTCCGTCGGCGACCGATTCTAGCCTCGCTCGATGAAAGGCGGGACGATGATTATCAGACGTACGAATTGGTTGGGGGTATCGGTTGTTTGGGCGGATCGATTGTATGGGCGGATCGATTGTATGGGCGGATCGATTGTATGGGGGTTGCCGGTGGTGCCAATCGATCCATCGGCGTAAAGAGTCCGACAAACTTGGATGAAGAGTGTGTGTGGAAACGACGGTGACGGTCGTTGGCTCAGCTCGCAGCGAATGGGGCCGAAACGCTCGAATCCAGTGACGCCGCGTCACGCTCGTCCGTCTGGTTTGCTCGGCAAACGCGAGCTCAAACGTTGATTCTTGTCGGGAAACGCAAGTCGTCTCGGCGGAACGTTGCCGTTCCACTGGCCCCCGCGGCGGATCACGTCTTGCATGCTCGGGACCACCCGCCGGGGTGTCGAGCCGATGCACGGCGGTGGTTGCTGGGGCGTCGGCGTTTCTTATCATTGCAGCCGCTCAAACATGGCCATCTCCGCCGTTGTATGATGCATGTCCCTGGGATGGGCTTCCGCAGGCGATGTTGCGGCATCGCGATTCCTTTCCCTAATCACTCCCCGCCCAAAACCTCTCCTTAAGGATCTTTGCCTCATGACATCCACTGCCAAACCGAAGCAACGTAGGTATGGAATCGAGCGTCGCGACTTCTTGCGTTACATGGCGGCCGTGTCTGCGATTCCAACGCTGGCGCTGCGAGTTCAGGGCGAAGTCACCGAGAAGCCGCACTTTAGCGACAATCCATTTACGCTGGGCGTTGCCTCGGGCGATCCGGCTCCGGACGGTGTGGTGATTTGGACGCGTTTGGCGGTCAAGCCACTTGAACAGGGTGGGATGCAACACAAAACAGTGCGGACGCGATGGGAAGTCGCCACCGACGAATCGTTTACCAATGTGGTGCGTCATGGGGATGCCGTCGCATCCCCCGCCCTTGGGCACTCGGTGCATGTCGAAGTGGACGGGCTGAAGCCTCATCGTTGGTACTTCTATCGCTTTCACGCTGGCAACGAAACCAGCCCCGTTGGCCGCACTCGTACCGCTCCGGCAATCGATGCCATTCCCGACCGCGTCCGGTTTGCCTTCACGTCATGTCAACATTACGAGACGGGGTATTTTAACGGCTACCCCCATATGCAACGCGAAGATCTCGATCTTGTCGTTCATCTCGGCGACTACATTTACGAATATGCGGGTGCGGACAAGCGTCCTCGCAAACACATTGGCGGTGAGATCGAAACACTGGACGACTATCGGACTCGCTATTCCCAGTATCGACTCGACCAAACGCTTCAAGAAACCCATCGGCTGTTTCCTTGGATCGTGACATGGGACGATCACGAGTTTGACAACAACTACGCGAACCTTGTTTCGGAACAGGACGGCGTCTCGCCGGAAGCCTTCTTGGCTCGGCGTGCTGCCGCCTATCAAGCTTATTACGAATTCATGCCACTGCGGCGAAGTTCGTTTCCGCAAGGACCGAACATGAAGCTGTATCGTGGATGCCAATACGGACGGTTGGCCAATTTCCACGTGCTCGACACGAGGCAGTACCGCACCGATCAACCCAACGGTGATCATCAAAAACCGATGACCGGCAAGGTATTTGATCAGAAAGCAACGATGCTGGGCGATCAACAAGAGCAATGGCTAATGCAAAGTTTGCTCGAGTCGTCGTCGACTTGGAACGTGCTTGCCCAACAGGTGATGATGGCGCCGCTGAATCGCGGTGAAGGCGACGACCGCCGCTACAGCATGGATCAATGGCCCGGCTATGAAGTGAACCGTCGCCGGTTGTTAAACTTCTTTCACGAGAAATCGATCTCCAATCCCGTCGTGTTGACCGGGGATATCCACGTCAATTGGGTCAACGATCTGCAGCTCGATTTCCAAGATCCTAACTCGCCATTGGTGGGAACCGAATTGGTTGGCACCGCGATGACGTCCGGCGGCAACGGCGGCAATGTGATTCCCGAGTATGAACGTGCCGCCGCACAAAACGACTTCGTGCGTTGGTACAATTCCAACCGCGGCTACGTCTCGTGCGACATCACTCCGCAATCGTGGACGTCTCACTTCCGCACCACCCCGTTCGTCGACAAACCCGGGTCTCCCATCGAGACCAAGGCGTCGTTCGTGATCGAAAACGGCAAACCCGGTGCCGTCCGAGTATAGTTCCGACAGGTATCGTTCCGAAACGATCAGTACCAACGGAACGTCCTAAGCACAGGCGGTAGCCCTGTTTGCATTTTCGATGGCACTGCCGCTGCGTTTTTTAACAGCCGGAACCTTGATCGCGAGGTTCCGGCTGATGATTCTGAATTGGGTGGCTGACGTCGGCGGAAGCGTGACGATAGAATAGTCAAATGTGCTTTCATTTCTGACTTGCCACTTCGATCGGCGCACTGACTCAACTCGGTTGGGTCGAGACGCTACTGAAAGATTCAAATCTTGCAATCTCTGTGTGTTGTGGAGCTGACGGGCTCTCTTCGTTCATGAAACATTGGCGATTTCTGTTACTTGCGTCGATCGCACTGCTGTCGTTACCTGCAAAAACGACGGATACCAAGTCGCTATCGATCGAGGCCGACCGACCGGCCAAAATTGCAAAGATGCCAACGCCCATCGCCGTCGATGGGATTCCATTTGCGCTGCTATCGACGGGAGTCTTTGGATTCGATTCCGTTTCGGCAACTCAAGCATCAGTTTCGCAATTTGACACCGAATCGAAGTTGGATCTTGGTATTCCATCGTTCGAGACGATGTTTGCCTTGACGACGTCGCTGCCGCTGACCACGGTTTGGCTTTCGACGCCATCCGCGTCGTATGACGAACGCCTGTTGGACGTTGCTGGTTTGTCGCAATTGCGACTGCTTCCACGCTGGACGGTTGCCCAGACGTTGCGACTACGTCAATCGCCAGCCTCTCTGCTTGCGCTGTGTATTCGATTGCAGGTTTAGTGTTCACACCGCTCCGATCGACGGCTTGGTTCAGACAGATTGTTTGAATCAACGCATCGGTGTGTCACTTCTTTTTTCTATCTGCAACCTTTCTCGAGCACGACTTGATCCGCAGCGACTGCGATTGTCCTCTGGGCC
>NZ_JBFHFD010000500.1:0-6353 GCF_041583735.1 Novipirellula sp. | reverse complement strand
TCGCCGTCATCGTTGACCGTAACCTCCAACGGCCCCACGGTAACCTCGGCGAGGTCGACTTCGACCGGTTTCGGCATAAACCCGAAGATGATCAACGCGCCGAGCAGTGCGATCGGCAAGATCCAGGGCAGTTTTGTCAGGCAGCGTTTGATCACTCTTTCACTTTCAAAACAGCGATTAAGTCAAGGTCGTTCAGCATGCGTTGCACAAAGGATGCCGAAACGACCGCGGCCGCGATCAATGCCAGCGTTGAATACGCGAATGTGGCGTGGCTGATCACCAACGGGAAACGATGGGTTTCGGTATCGAGTGCCAAAACAGTCAAATAGGAGAACCCCAATCCGATCGGCAGACCCACCGGGATCGACATCAACGTGATGATCCCCAGTTCACCGAGCAGAATGAAAGACACTTCGCGACGCGAGAACCCCATTACGCGCAGTGTTGCGAGGTCACGGCTTCGTTCGGCCAAGGTGATCAGCGCACAGTTGTAAATCACACCGAAAGCGATGATGGAAGCGAATACGGCGTTGACAATTCGCATGACTAGAGTGCTTTCGGCAATCGTTTCTTGGAAGTTCTTGCTGGCCGCGTTTTTGTCCGTCACGCCGGCAATGAACGGTGTCGCCTTGACCGCGGCATAAAGATCATCCAGACGCTGTGGGTCGACGGCCAGGAATGCGCCCGAAAGCCGCTCGCTTTCGATCATCAACCGATGAAGTTCACGCCGGTTCAGATAAGCACCGGGATTGGTGTAATCCGGAAAGACCGCGGCGATCGGTGCGCGATGTCGATTTTGCTCGCCTTCCAAGACCTCTACCATCACTTCGTCTCCCGCAGAGACGTCCAAGATTTCCGCAAGTTTCTCGGAGATCGTTAGCCCGTTTCTTGGCGGCAGTGAGATGGGACGTTCGGAATCGTCAAGGACGCGAAACAGCTCGGGCTGGGTTTCAAGTCCCATCAGACTCAAGCGATGTTCGCGTGTCCCACGGCGCAATCGCACCGGCACCGAGCGAAACGGCTCGGCTTTCGTCACCCCAGGAAGATGCTCAACATCATGCAACACGTGCGCCGACAACGGTTCGTAAAACGTCAGCGTCACGTCCTGGCGTTGTGAGCGATAGAACTGCACATCGACAACGTAGTCGATCGTGTCTTCAAAAAACGACCCGAGCACCAACACCGACAAACCGAGTGCCATCCCCAAAACCGAGAAGACCGTCGTGCGCCGGTTCGTCTCGAGTCGCCGCACGATCATCCGCGTCGTCGGTGAGAGAAAACGTTTGAGCCAGAACCAGTGCGTGATGGATCGTCTGTTTTCGTTCGGTGCTTCCGGACGCATCGCAACCGCAGGAGGCAACCGCATCGCACGACGGATCGCGGCGAAGCTGCCCAACGATGCGGCGGACAAACCGATGAGCACGGCGAAAGCGGCGTCTCGGGTCGCAAATTCGTATTGAACCATCGGGAACCGAAAAAAGAACACATACTTGCTTGTCATCCATCGTGACAGCGGCACCCCGGCCAAACATCCCAACAATGCCCCGATCACGACTAACAACAACACAAGCTTGACGTACTGCAAGCCGATCTCCGAAGGTCGAAAACCAAATGCGCGGAGTGTGGCGATCTGCTCTGTTTGCTGATGTACCATTCGCGACAGCGCGATATTGAACAAGAATGTCGACACAGCCAAGAAGATCGAAGGCGTCACGTATGCCATGCTGTTCATCTGTTGCAATTCGTCGGCAACGCGGTGATGTGACTCCTGGTCGCTGCGGTCGTACGCACCGATGCCCCCAAACGGCTCCAGCATACGATCCACTTGAAAGATGACTTCTGCTGTTGACGCTCTAGGACGCAGTTGCAGAATGGCATTATTGAAGGCGCCCTCCATATTGAATGCGGCTTCCATCTGGCGACGAGGCATCCAGAGGATTCCGAACCGACGATTGTCGGTCAGTAGCAGCCCAGGCTGGACGGCGTAGACAAACTCGGGCGACATCCCAATGCCGACGATATGCAATTCTTCTTTGCGACCACCCATGATGACGTCGAGTTTGTCGCCAGGTCGAAAACCGTGCGCATCCGCAAACGGCTCGCTCGCGATCACTTCCGCACGTCCGGCTGGGTTGGGAAGTCGGCCGCGAACGAGGAAGACGCCGTTCAGACTCGTCGCGGGATCGTCAGGGATCGACACGAGTCGACAAGACGCGGGCTCGGACATCCTGGGGACATCCAGGATGACCTGCCGAACCACGCGAGGCTGCACCCTGGCAACGCCGGGGATCTCGGCCAAGCGATCCGCAATTGCGTTAGGGGCTCGTGTCAAATGGATAAAGACGTCGCCGAATCGGTATTCCGTGTAGTACTTTGCTTGGCTCTTTTTCAATGACTGCATGGTGCTGGTCGACATCACAAACGTCGCGATCCCGCAAGCCAACAAGACGCTGATCGCGATCCCTTGACGCCACATGCGTTTTGCGTCGGCGATCAGCAGTCGGTTCAGCGGCTTCATCGAAATTCACCTTTTACCGGTCAAGCTAAGCTACCAGACAAGCTCGATTGCGGACTTCTTGACGGCATTGACCCTAATTTCCGTGATCCGCCCATCCGAAAGATAGACCACGCGGTCGGCCATCGCACCGATGGACGCGTTGTGGGTAATCACGGCCGTCAACGTCCCAAGTTCTTTGTTGATCCGCGCAATCGCATTGAGCACTACAATTCCGGTCTTCACATCAAGTGCACCGGTGGGTTCATCACACAACAATACATCCGGCCGCTTTCCGATCGCACGCGCGATCGCGACTCGCTGTTGTTCTCCACCGGACAGTTGCGATGGATAATGGTCTTGCCTGTCCTGCAGATCGACCATTCGCAACGCTTCGGCGGGTTCCAGAGGATTGTCAGAGATGTCGGCAACGATCGCGACGTTTTCGATCGCCGTCAACCCAGCGATGAGATTGTAAAACTGAAACACAAACCCGACGTGTTCGCGACGGTAGCGAGTTAACTCGCCTTCGTCCGCCGCGGTCAAATCATGATCCCGATATCGCACGCTGCCGTCGGTCGGCACATCGAGCCCTCCGAGAATATTCAACAACGTCGACTTGCCGCTTCCCGATGGCCCCAAGATTACGACGAATTCGCCGGGATACAGATCCAAATCAACGCCGCGCAGCGCGTGAACATCGACTTCCCCCATCCGATAGACTTTGGTCAGACCGCTAGCGGAAAACACGCTTTCTTTGTCAGCGACAGCTCGCTCGTTTGTCGTGCTAATTGAAGACACGATGTTTCGTTGGGATGAGATGGATGAAACGTATCGGAACGCGAATTGAGCACGGTTAATATCACGATCGATGGCCCTGCGAAGAGATTGCCTCCGCACCGCTTTGGTATTGCTCTACGAGCTTCCGAATCGGTTCGATCGTCGACTTGTCCACAAAGTCGAATCCTTCGCGTTCCTGCCTGCTGGCTTCGGGGTCGGGATTGCGCCATGCACCGATTCGGAGAATCAGTCTTGTCCACCAACTGAGTTTCTTTGGCTCTAACCTTCCCCGCAGAGCAACATGATCCATTTGAGTTACCAATTGCTGGGGTAAGCAGCTCGCAATCCAGCTATCAAGTTTGGGACCCGCCGGGGCGCCCGACACTGTAAACAGCACGACTGGCTTGTTTTCGATGCTGCTCCAATTCGATTTCACCCATCTGTGGATCGTCAACTTGTAAACAATCACCGAACTGCCAAGTACGAGGAAGTCATACTTCGACGGGTCCGCGTTTCGATCTTTCACATTAAAGACTGGTAAGCCGGTCGCGTCGCTAATCCAGTTCGCATACTGCTCGGTGCTGCCGTACTGACCTGAGAAAAAGATTGCACCATTCATTTTGAATCCCCTGAGTCAACGGATAGGCGCGATCCAAAGAGAAGGCGGCATTTGTCGTGCCAGCAGGCATTGTCGATTTGGCGAAAAATCAAGAAGGTCACGTTGAAAACGTACCGAGGCTGTGCCACGATCGGATTGACTCCCCTGGCATTCCCACGGTGGATTGCGAAGCGAAACCGAGACACGCCCCCGGCACGTGCGTCATAGCACACAACTTTGGAATGTTGGCCCTATGCGGACGAAGGGTGCATGGTGACATTGATCGTGCGGCACGCTTCGCAAAAAAAAAGATGGCTTAGCCGAGGCCTTTGTACGAGCGGTTCCGTTCAAGCTCTCCCCACTCAACCGATTGTCGAATTCATCGGATTGGCCCGCTCAGTCGATTGGCCCGCTCAGTCGATTGGCCCGCTCAGTCGATTGGCACGATCAAGGGATTGGCCCAATCAGCCGATTGGCACGCTCGTTGCGATTCCCATTGCTCGGCGTCTGCTTCACGCTCGCGTCAAAAGGGACCTCGTCTATTTCTTTCTTTTGCTAGAGAGCTTTTCCAATGAGTATCGCTGTCGAAACAAATACCGATCTACTTCGTTGGTTCGATAAAATTGGAATGGATGATGTTCCGATTGTGGGGGGCAAGAATGCGTCGCTCGGTGAAATGTATCGTCAATTGACGCCGCGCGGAGTTCGCATCCCCAACGGTTTCGCGACGACCGCTTTCGCCTATCGCACGTTTCTCGAAGAAACGGGATTGGACGAAAAAATCGCGCAGGTTCTCAGCGGAATGAACGTGAACGATGTCGACAGTCTGCAGCATCACGGATTGATCATCCGGCACATGATTCTAGAGACGCCGTTGCCCGATGCGTTGTCTCATGCGATCGTCGAAGCTTACCACCAACTTGGTTCGGCGAGTCACGAGTTGGCTGATGTCGCGGTTCGCAGTAGTGCGACCGCCGAAGACCTTCCCGATGCGAGCTTCGCAGGCCAACAGGAAACCTACTTGAACGTGCGTGGCCAAGCTTCTTTGTTGGACGCTTGCCACCGCTGCTATGCCTCGTTGTTTACCGATCGAGCGATCTCGTACCGTGCCAACCATGGATACGACCACATGCAAGTCGCTCTTTCGATCGGCATTCAACAGATGGTCCGTTCGGACTTGGCAACCTCTGGCGTAATGTTCTCGATCGATACCGAAAGCGGGTTTCGTGACGCCGTCCTCATCAACGCCGCGTACGGCCTCGGTGAAAACGTCGTTCAAGGCAGCGTCAATCCCGATGAATACTACGTGTTCAAACCGACGCT
The DNA here is from genome assembly GCF_041583735.1 of Novipirellula sp. Lineage (NCBI taxonomy): Bacteria > Pseudomonadati > Planctomycetota > Planctomycetia > Pirellulales > Pirellulaceae > Novipirellula > Novipirellula sp. The sequence goes on along the minus strand of NZ_JBFHFD010000500.1, from coordinate 1,158 downwards.
AAAGGAAGGTTTCCGCCCGATCTTGAAAAAGGCAATCGGTACAAAGGCGATGAAACTTGTCTACGACATCGGCGGCAGCAAGATGACCAAGAACGTCCCGGTTTCTCCGGATCAAGCAAATTGTTTCGCTCTCAGCGATGACGAAACTCTGCAATTGGCACGCTGGGCCTGCGACATCGAAGATCACTTCAGCCAACGCCGCGGTGCAGCTTGCCCGATGGATATGGAATGGGCCAAAGATGGTCGAACCGGCGAACTGTTCATCGTGCAAGCCAGACCCGAGACCGTTCAGTCGCGAAAGTCGGCGACCACGCACGAACGATTCCATCTGAAACAAAAGTCAAAGCAACTGCTGACCGGCCGGAGCGTCGGCGAGAAGATTAGCTCGGGCCCCGTTCGCTTGATTCACGACGTCCATCAACTGCGTGATTTCGCTGACGGCGAAATTCTGGTGACCGACAAAACCGATCCTGACTGGGAACCGGTCATGAAGCGAGCCGCTGGAATCATCACGAACCGGGGTGGTCGCACGTGCCATGCTGCGATCGTCAGCCGTGAACTGGGCCTTCCCGCAATCGTCGGCACGATCAACGCCACCGAAGTTTTGCAGAACGGCCAACAAGTCACGATCAGCTGTGCCGAAGGAGACGAAGGGGTCGTGTACGAAGGCCAGTTGCCGTTTGAGGTCGAAACGATTGATTTCAGCACACTGCGACGCCCCAAGACGAAGATCATGATGAACGTCGGTTCGCCCGATGAAGCGTTTGCGTTGTCGTCAATTCCAAACGACGGCGTCGGACTCGCACGCGAAGAGTTTATCATCAGCACCTACGTCAAAGTGCATCCACAAGCCTTGTTGGACTACCACCAACTCGATAACGCCGCACGAGCCGAAGTCGACAAAGCGTCGATGGGCTACGAAGACAAACCGCAGTTCTACGTGGACCGTTTGGCTGAAGGCATCGCAATGATTGCGGCCGCGTTTTATCCCAAGGAAGTGATCGTTCGAATGAGTGACTTCAAGACAAACGAATATGCGAACTTGATTGGAGGCGCAGCCTACGAGCCGAAGGAAGAAAATCCGATGCTCGGATTTCGCGGTGCATCACGCTACTACTCACCATCGTTTCGTGAAGCCTTTGGGTTGGAATGCAAAGC
>NZ_JBFHFD010000499.1:0-6379 GCF_041583735.1 Novipirellula sp. | reverse complement strand
CAACTCCGTCGCGTCCTTCACGGGACGCGTGGATTTTAACACGATCACCGGCAATGTCGTGCCAGACACTCAAGGTCGCGTCCTTCACGGGACGCGTGGATTGAAACACGTTGCCGACGATAGGCAACAACCCTTTGTTCAGGTCGCGTCCTTCACGGGACGCGTGGATTGAAACGTGTTACGTGAACATCTCGGGCGTGCGACACGAAGTCGCGTCCTTCACGGGACGCGTGGATTGAAACACCAGTGATTGCAAATACTGCGGTTGCTGGATGGGAGTCGCGTCCTTCACGGGACGCGTGGATTGAAACTGCGTCAGTTGGGCCTTGGTACCGGCACTAGCGAGCGTCGCGTCCTTCACGGGACGCGTGGATTGAAACCCGACGATGTGACGTAATATTGAGGCAGTGAAGGTCGCGTCCTTCACGGGACGCGTGGATTGAAACTTCGCCGAGCGACAGTTGCGAGAGCTTGGCCTCGGGTCGCGTCCTTCACCGGACGCGTGGATTGGGACCCGTAGTCGCCGGTTCGAGGGAGGGAGAGGTCGAACGGAGCCTTCAGCGACGTTCGGGTGAGGGGGCCGACCGAGCAAGTCGCGGGAGATTGTATGCCAGCGTCAATTTGAATCGCTCGCCAGTAGCGCGGTCGCCCCCTCACCCGACCAACGCCTTCAGGGCGTGCTCGACCTCGCCCCCAACTCCGTCGGGGGCGAGGTAACTAAGAAATTTGCCGGATTAATAACTTGCCCCCGACTCAAAAAACTTACGCGTTGGGTTGTAATACTCTCTGGCTTCCAGGCAATTTGGGGGTATAGAGGACTCATATGCCAGGATCAGATCAGCCGTGTCCACGGAAAGTCAAGTTTTTTCCATATTCCGTGTCACACTGGGGGCTCTGCCGACATGGTATTCGTGAAAGGAACGTGATCGATGCAACGAAAAGAATTCGCCAAACTCGTACTCGAACACCAAGCTCGACTTCGCATGTTCATTCGGATGCTCGGTGCGATGCCGGACGCGGTGGACGACCTCGCCCAGGACGCGTTTGTGGTTGCCTACGAGCGGATTGACACGCTCGATGATTTTGACCAAGCGGGCCCCTGGCTGCGTTCGATCGCTCGCAATTTGGTTCGGAACGAGCTACGCAAATCCTCTCGCCGACGACGGGTGGTCAATACATCGATCAGCGAAGCAATGCTGGCGATGTCCGACGAACCGGCTACCGCCTCATGGACCGAAGATTGGTTTACGGCGCTGCGAAAATGCGTCGAACACCTTCCCGGTCATGGTCGTGCGCTGGTCGATGGCCGCTATAACCGCGGTCAAAACGCTTCCCAAATCGCCAACGAAACTGACATGACGCCCGCCGCCGTTCGCCAAGCACTGTCACGACTTCGCGGTCTGCTGCGAACGTGTGTGGAAACACGCTTATCGGAGGGATCGACATGAGCGAACGTGATATTGACGAACAACTTGACCGTCTGCTCGACGGTGAACTCAGTGATCCGGAAATGGATCGCTTGGCTCGCACTCTCGCTACCGACGATTCGCTCTACCGCCGTTACCGCGATCAAGTGGAGATGGACGAAAGTCTGGCAATGGTTGTGCGTGACGATCGATCCGCCGCCCGGTTTTCACAGCAACTGGAACAGCGACTCGATGCCGAGTCACAGAAATTCGATTTCCTGCAAAGCGTGCTTGATCGATCCAGCCTTCGTGTCGCTCGTGAGCAATTGCGGCGTTGGGCACCGCTGGCCGTCGCAGCGATTGCCGCCAGTGTGCTGATTGCGTTCTGGGCCGGCATCTGGACAGGCCGACATTCTGGAACTGCCAAGACACAATCGGCTCAGGCTGCCCCTGTGACCGTCGATTCCGAGCCAGTTGACGACTCTGTGGCATTGCTAAACCAAGTGGTCGATGCTAAATGGGTCGGCGATACTGCGTTTAACGTCGGCGATTCGATTTCATCCCATGCAACGCTGCATCTCGAATCAGGCTTGGTGCAATTGCAGTTTTTTCGTGGCGCGATATTGACTCTCGAAGGCCCCGCGAAACTTGAAGTTCGCGACCAAGATCATGTGATGCTGTACGAAGGCAACGCTTGGGCAAAAGTCCCTGTGCCGGCACGTGGATTCACCGTGCTGACGCCCGAAACAAAAATTGTCGACCTGGGCACCGAATTTGGCGTTTCCGCAACGCGGGGAAAACGGACCGAAGTCCATGTCTTTGATGGGTTGGTGGAACTCTACGATCCGTCGGCCGCTGAGGATGCGGATTCGCTGCATGAATTGGTGACTGGTCAATCGATCAGCGTTGATGTCGACGGCCGCTCGCTTCCCGTCGCGAACCAGGTCACCGAGATGCCATCGACATCGCTGCTACAGCGCAGCCAAGACAAGCAGCTACAACTGCGATACGAGCGTTGGCAACGATGGAGTGCCGAATTCCGCAATGACCCCCGCGTGCTGATGTATTACGATTTTGCGGCTTCCCAGTCGACGCCTGCGACACTGCCAAACCTCGCCGCGGATCGAACCGATTCCGATGGATCAATCATCGGCTGTTCGTGGACCGAAGGGCGTTGGCCTCAGAAGTCTGCACTTGATTTCAAACGACCGAGCGATCGTGTACGATTCCACCTTCCTGGGGAATACGAATCGATCACGTTGGCCGCGTGGGTCCGCGTCGACGGGCTCGATCGGCTACTCAGTTCGCTGCTGTTGACCGATGGCTGGGACGCGGGCGAAGTTCACTGGCAATTTGATCAACGTGGCCAGCTTGGACTTTCGGTCAGCCAAGCGACCGGAGTCGCATGGCGTTACACGCAGCCGCTGGTCGATTTGACTCGGCTTGGTCAATGGATCCATGTTGCCTCGGTTTTTGATAGTTCCAACAAGACGGTGCGGCACTATTTCAACGGCCAACGCGTGCCTTGCGAAGCCTCGCTCGATTATGAAGGTCCGATCCGCATCGGCGATGCCGAATTGTGCAATTGGGGACGCCCCATCGACAAAAACTCGCATGCGATCCGAAATTTCAATGGGCGAATGGACGAGTTCCTGATGCTCAGCGAAGCCCTTGAGGAAGCGGAAATCATGCAAATCTACGAAGCCGGTAACCCCAAACTCTAGGAGACGAGCGATGCATCCATCAAGCACAAAACCATCGTTCAGCGCCGGCGGTGTGACCGTTCTCAAATTTATCAAACCACTGGCGTTAGCCTTGGTGATAAGTGCATTGCCGGTGGGGCCAATCGCGGTTGCGTCAGACGATGCCGTCGCTCCGAACGCCAACTCACCGAGCCCCGATCAACTTGATTTTTTTGAATCTAAAATTCGCCCATTGTTGATCGACCATTGCTACGCGTGTCATGCCGAAGACGAACAGGAATCGGAACTCCGCCTCGACACGCTCGCGGGCATGTTAACTGGCGGACTCGCCGGGCCGTCGGTTGTTCCCGGTGAACCAACCCGCAGCTTGCTGGTGACCGCAGTCCGTTACCAAGACAACGACCTGAAGATGCCCCCGAGCGAAAAGTTGTCCGAGATTCAGATCGCTGACTTAATCCGCTGGGTTGAAATGGGAGCACCGCATCCCGATTCCGGCAATGTCGGCCCTATCGTTCAACGCGGCGATGTCGACATCGAACAAGGTCGCAAGCATTGGGCGTTTCAGCCGCCGGTGAAAGTCGTTCCACCTGCGATCGCGGACGCTCCGTCCCGTGAATCGCAAAATCGACTTCACCACGACATCCCCAATCCGATCGACGCGTTTATTCTTGCGAAACTGCACGACAAAGGACTCCGTCCCAATTCGCCCGCGGACAAACGAACGCTGCTTCGCCGCGCGACGTTTGACTTGATTGGATTGCCACCCACCCCCGAAGAGATCGACGCGTTTCTGGCTGACGATTCCGCCGATGCGTTTGCTCATGTCGTCGACCGTCTGCTTGCATCACCGCATTACGGCGAGCGGTGGGGGCGACATTGGTTGGACATCGCTCGCTATGCCGATTCCAATGGGCTCGATGAAAACGTGGTCCATGGCAACGCATGGCGGTACCGCGACTATGTCGTCCGTTCGCTCAACAATGACAAACCCTACAACGAATTCCTCGTCGAACAACTTGCAGGCGACTTACTTGATTCCGAAGACGACTTCGAACTCCGCAACGAACGTTTGATCGCAACGGGTTTCCTGGTGTTGGGCCCCAAAGTTTTGGCAGAGCAAGACGAAGCCAAAATGGAGATGGATATCATCGATGAGCAGCTGGACACCGTCGGTCGCAGCATCATGGGGCTCACTCTCGGATGTGCCCGCTGTCACACGCACAAATTTGATCCGATCAGCCACCATGATTACTACGGTTTGGCGGGGATTTTCAAAAGCACGCAGACGATGGACAGCTACAAGACCGTCGCGAAGTGGCACGAGAATACGATCGAGACTCCTAGTCAAGCGGCTGAACTCGTACAACACCAACAGCAAATCGCATCGCAAGAGAAATTGATCGCCGAACGAGTCGCCGAGGCCACGGCGAAACTTGATCCACCGCCGGCTGCAGAAACAAAACCGGAGGAGATTGAGAAACGATTCCCCGCAGAAACCTTGGCGGTGATCAAAACGCTCCGTGACGAACTGAAAAAGCTCAAGGATGCGATTCCAGAACTACCGACCGCGATGGGAGTAACCGAAGGGAAAATCGCTGATACCTCGGTGCATCTTCGCGGCAGCCACCTGACACTCGGTGACGTGGTACCACGCCGTGTCCCTGAGGTCCTCGCGATCGACACCCCACCCTCGATTCCAGCGGATCATAGTGGCCGGCTCGAATTTGCTCGCTGGTTGACAACCGGAAATCATCCGCTGACCGCCCGTGTGATGGTCAATCGTCTGTGGCGAGGCCATTTTGGCAAAGGCTTGGTCAGCACCGTGGACAACTTTGGTCTCAAAGGCAGCCCGCCATCGCATCCCGAATTGCTCGATTGGCTCGCGGTGCGATTTGTCGAACGGGGTTGGTCGATCAAAGAGATGCACCGGCTGATCATGATGTCCGAAACCTACCAACGAAGCAGCGACTTTGTTCCTGAGAACGCCGAAGCGGATCCTGGAAACCAATGGTATTGGCGATACAACCTTCGCCGGCTCGAAGCCGAGGCGATTCGCGACGGCCTGCTGGCGGTCAGCGGAACGCTGGATCGCACCACCGGCGGCAACATTATGCAATACAAAAATCGCGAGTACGTTTTCAACCACACGTCCGAGGACAAATCGAAATACGACTCGTCGCGACGTTCAATTTACGTGCCGGTGATCCGAAATCACCTGTACGACATGTTCCAATTGTTTGATTACAACGATGCAAGCGTGCTCACCGGCGACCGCAACACCAGCACGATCGCACCGCAAGCCCTGTTCTTGATGAATTCGGAACTGGTTGCCGAACTCGCATTAGCGTTTGCAGACCGTTTACTAGAAAGTGAACCCGACGCCGAGCAACGAATCGATCGTTTGTATCTCCAGACGTATGGCCGCACCGCGTCCGCCGCCGAATCGTCCGATGCAAGAAACTTCCTCACCCAGTTCCGGGCCTTCCAACAAGAATCCGATAGCGACACCGATCCCGAGCGACTCGCGTGGCAAGCCCTCTGCCAAGCAATCGTTTCCTCAAGCGAATTTGTTTACCTACGTTAAACGTAGGATAGGCTTCCAGCCTGTCATGCGCTTTAATTTTCGGTAGTGGATCTTGCTAAAGATCCCCGCCACACCCAAGCGACAGGGAGCTTTAGCAAGCACCACTACATTAGCGTCCGCGGCTAGCGCCGTCGGCTCACGAAACAGACGAAACTTCAGCTCACAGGCTAGAAGCCTATGCTACGTACTCGAATGACAGGCTAGAAGCCTACCCACATGTCAAACCTATCACGACGACGCCTTTTGCAGACGACCGCGGCGGGATTCGGTTCGCTCGCGTTGGCATCCCTGTTGGCCGACGAAACGCGTGCGTCCAACGCCAGGCCTCGCCAATCCGATCTGCAGCTGCCCCATTTTCCGCCGCGAGCGAAACGTGTCATCTTTCTGTTTATGAAAGGCGGCCCGTCGCACATGGATACGTTCGACTACAAACCGCAACTGCAAAAAGACGACGGCAAACCGTTGCCGTTCGAAAAACCGCGGGTTCAATTTGCACCAACCAGCAACCTGTTGGGATCGCCGTGGAAGTTCAAACGCTACGGTGAAAGTGGCATCGCGGTCAGCGAACTGTTCCCCCACGTCGCCGAGTGTGTCGACGACCTGTGCATTATCAATTCGCTGCATGGCACCAACCCTGCGCACGGCGGCGCCAGCATGAAACTGCACACCGGCAGCGACGTATTCGT
>NZ_JBFHFD010000498.1:0-6389 GCF_041583735.1 Novipirellula sp. | reverse complement strand
GGAGAGAGGGAGAGAGGGAGCTTAGCAACGCAATTTACCTTCCCTTCTGGAAGGGGCGGCCGCAGGAAGCGGCCGGGGAGGGTGGGGAATTCTCGCTTGAATGCTCCACCTCTAACACAACGAGCCCCACCGGTGAGCCGGCTACCGCCGCCTCTGATCCTCCCCAGCGGGGAGGTGAAAAAACTCCCAACTCCCAACTCCCAACTCCCAACTCCCAACTCCCAACTCCCAACTCCCAACTCCCAACTCCCCCTCTCCCTCTCTCCCTCTCCCTCTCCCGCTCTCCCGCTCTCCCGCTCTCCCGCTCTCCCGCTCTCCCGCTCTCAGCCCAAAACAGCGTATTGCCATCGACTTTTCACCCCCTGGGATGCTATAGCCACTGCTTCAGTTTTTAGTTTTCGCGATACGAAAAACGAGGTCGGCTCTGATGAGATTTCCAGCCCCATTTGCAGGATCCTTCTGCGTTTTGATGACGCTGGTTGGATGTTCATCGGAAAAGGCCAACGAAGCTGCTGGGTGGCAAGCGATTGACGAAACGAGCGTCGAGACCACGCAAACGCTCGAATCAGACAACGCGTTTACGGGCCCCTCAGCCGAATCAACCGACAGCATCACGTCCGACACACACCTGCAGCCGATGCCGCGTGCGGAATACTCCGTCGTCCCGCCGCAGCCCACTGCCAATTTCCGACAGCCGCAGGCAATGCGCCAGCCACAAGCGATGCAGATGCCGCAAGCGATGCAAATGCCGCAAGCGATGCAAATGGATGCTCCATCAATGCAGATGCAAGCAACCGCCTCTGCCGAGTCTCGCAGGAGCCTTCCTGCCGGAACTCAGCACAGTGCCGAAGGCGGTTTTGCAACCGTTCAAGTTTTTTATGCGACCGACCGGATGCGAGGCCCCTTGTCGCTCTCGGATTACGAAATCACCGGTCAAAAGCAAGTGGTCCAGCTGATTGCCATCGCCGCAATCGCACTCCTCCTGTTTGCGATACTGAATTGGATGCGGGGTCGAACGCGAACCGGTGGTATGGCGGCAATGATGGGAGGAGCAGTCGCTTGTCTTGCCGTTGCATTCATCTCGATGGGGCAAGCGAATATTGAAAAGCATGGCGTCACTTACTTGGCCGACCGTGGGATGCTGGTCCGCGGCGTCTGCGAAGTTACGGTGCCCGATTCGCATCAACGAGGACTTGTCGAACGTCCCAGTTTGTTGAAATTCGAATTGCATGAAGATCAACGCGACCACATCGTGTTGACCAGTGCGATCGAGCTCGCCGAAACCGATTTTCAGAAACGCTTGTCCCAAACGGTTGCCCAGTCTAGCGACCAAGACTTGCTGGTTTTTATTCATGGCTACAACGTTGGCTTCGAAGCGGCGGTGCAGCGCACCGCGCAAATCGCCGTTGATCTTCCCTTCGAAGGCGTTCCAGTCTGCTACAGCTGGCCCTCGCAAGCGTCATTGATGGGGTACACAATCGACGAAAATAATTCCGAGTGGACGATCACGCACTTGAAGCAGTTTTTGACGGAACTGGCGAACGAGTCCGGAGCCAAATCGATCAATGTCGTCGCCCACAGCATGGGCAATCGAGCGATGACAGCGGCGATGCAACAAATCCGCTGGGAATTACCCGCGGACGCTCCCGCTCCCTTTGATCGCATCGTCTTAGCCGCCCCCGACGTCGACGCCGATCGGTTCCGCCGGGACCTAGCTCCTGCCCTGTTGGATGTTTCGAATCAAGTCACGCTGTACGCATCCTCGGACGACCAAGCGTTGATCGCGTCCAAGAAAGTGCACGGTTACCCACGGGCTGGCGAGAGTGGAGCCAATATTGTGGTTGTTCCCGGTGTCGAGACGATCGACGTCAGCGGTATCGACCTTAGCCTGCTGGGGCACAGCTATTACGGCGACAACGAATCGATGCTGCGAGATTTGTACGAGCTCGTTCGTTCACGATTGCCCGCGCCGCAACGGAACATGTTGATCGCGCGGCAAGCCGGCGAGCTGATCTATTGGCAGCTTGCCCAACGTGAAAACACCCCACTGCGATAGACCGACGTAGCATAGGCTTCCAGCCTGTGATCAAGCAACGGCATCATCGTCCCCATGCCAGTTTGTCTGGCATAAGCCAAGTCTTACCAATTTCAAATCGTCTTCCGCCGTGAGCCAAGCTCGCGAGGGCTGGCCGAAGATGTCCCCGCGATAACAGGCTAGAAGCCGACCGCCATAAAAAGAACCCAAGGCCCCGCATCGGCGGAACCTTGGGTTCATGGTTTTTAACAAGCTATTTTTAACGAGCGAAAGCTTCCGCCTTACGCGTTCTTGGGTGCTTTACGCAACTGGATCCATTCGCTGTGGAATGTGCCTTCCATGTCGGTCCGTTGGTAGGTGTGAGCACCGAAGTAGTCGCGTTGCGCTTGCAGCATGTTGGCTGGCAAACGAGCCATGCGGTAACCATCGTAGTAGCACAGCGCGGTGCTGAACGCTGGGACGGGAATGCCCAGAATCGAGGCCGCAGCGACCACGGCGCGCCATTTCTCTTGGGCGTTTTCGACAGCCTTCTCAAAGAATGGGTGCAGCAGCAAGTTTTCGAGGTTCGGGTTCTCGTCGAATGCTTCCTTGATGCGGTCCAAGAAGACCGCGCGGATGATGCAACCGCCACGCCACAGCAACGCACAGTCGCCGTAGTTGAGGTCCCACTTGTGCTCGGCCGATGCTGCTTGCAGTTGAACGAACCCTTGTGCGTAGCTGACGATCTTCGATGCATACAACGCCTGGCGGACCGCTTCGATGAACGCTTCGCGATCGCCGACCAACTTCATTGCGGCCGCTCGCATCTCTGGATTTGATGCTTCGGAGGGACCATTGAGCGTTTTGCTTGCTCGCACACGTGCTTCTTTCTGAGCCGACAAACCGCGAGCGAACACGGCGGTCGTGACCAACGTGCTAGGCACTCCGAGATCCAGTGCCAATTGGCTCATCCATTTCCCGGTTCCCTTGGCACCGGCAACGTCGAGGATCTTGTCGACTAGGTAACCATCGCCACCTTGGTCGTCTTTGACGCTGAAGATGTCGCGGCTGATTTCGATCAAGTAGCTCGACAAGTCGCCTTGGTTCCACTTTTCGAACACGTCGTATAGTTCGTCGTTCGACAAGCCGCCGACTTCGCGAAGCAGTTGATAGCCTTCGCAGATCAGTTGCATGTCGCCGTATTCGATCCCGTTGTGGACCATTTTGACGTAGTGACCCGCACCGCGTGGTCCGACCCATTCGCAGCAAGGGATGTCGTCGTTCGGGCCGACTTTGGCCGAGATTGCTTGGAACATTTCCTTGACTTCGGGCCAAGCCGCTTCGCTTCCGCCGGGCATCATACTTGGGCCTAGCAGAGCCCCTTCTTCGCCACCGGAAACGCCACAGCCACAGAACAGCAGTCCGGCTTCTTCGACCTTCTTGGTTCGTCGCTCGGTGTCGGCGTAATGCGTGTTACCACCATCGATGATGATGTCACCAGGCTCGCACAATGGAATCAATTGGTCGATGATCGCGTCCACGGCAGGCCCGGCCTTGACCAACATCATCAACTTGCGAGGCCGTTTGACCGATTTGACAAATTCTTCGATCGTGTGAGTGCCGACAAAGTTTTTGCCTTTGGCTCGACCGTTGATCAGCTCGTCGACTTTCTCGGTCGTTCGATTGTAGACAGCGACTTTGTAGCCGCGACTTTCGACGTTTAAGGCCAAGTTTTCGCCCATCACTGCTAGTCCAATGAGGCCAAAATCGCAATCGCCGCTCATAATTTTTCCAAAGTTCGAGAAGGTGTCTTATTGAATGTTTTCGCGGATTTTAGACGCTGGGGGCCCAGCGGGGAAGATCCGAGAGCGGGGGAGCGTGGGAATGAGCGAGGAGTCGTAAACCGGAACGCGGCGAAGCGAAGTTCCGGTTTGACGGAAGGGAGAGGGGGAGAGGGGGAGAGGGGGAGGTAAATCGATTTTCCCTCCTTGTGGGAGGGGCGGCCACAGGATGCGGCCGGGCACCGCTGGTGAAACCATGCTTGCACGTTCCACCCCCAACAGATCGTAAATGACCCGCGGGAAGCCACACATATTCGGTGCAACAGGTAAAACTTCCCCAATCCGCCTCGGAATACCTGATATCCGGCTTTCATTTGTTGATGCAGTGCCCTACGGCGATTATTGTCAAAGGACGCGAGCTCTATAAGCTGCGCAATTCACCCATCTTTTCGCAAAGTCGCCTCTTCAGGCTGAGTGATGAACAAAACAAATCGTATTGCTGCCCTCGTTGTTTTCGCCGCCCTGTTCTCTTTGGGAACTGGCCAAGTTTCGGCCCAGACACAGTTGGCGGGGGTCGACGTGGATGCCCAGGGCATCTTGAAGGTCAAACAATTTGATCCTCGTTTGGCCAACCAACGACTGATCGAAGCTCGCAATCACGCCGACACCGGGGTGATGCAGACGAGCAAATTGCGAAAAGTATCACTCAATCGACTCGAAGCGGCGATCGCCAAGCAGATCGAAGCGGATGGGACGATTTCCGAGGACATGAAAGCACTGGCCGGTCTGACCTCGCTCGAGTACGTCTTTTTCTATCCCGACACCAAAGATATCGTCGTCGCTGGTCCCGCCGAAGGATTTGTCGCCGATCCCACCGACCGCTTGGTGGGCATTCAGTCCGGAAAGCCGACCGTTTTGCTCGAAGACCTTGTGACCGCGCTGCGAGCATATGCTCCGGGTGCGAAACCCACTTCGCTGATCAGCGTGTCGATTGATCCTACCACCGAAGGATTGCAGCGGATGCAGCGATTCTTGGCCTCGGTTCGCGGCCGGGTTCAACCCAGTGACGCCGAGCGATTGGCGATGGGACTGAAAGACAATTTGGGGCTGCAAACGGTCACGATCAAAGGGATCCCCAACTCCTCTCACTTTGCTCGCGTCTTGGTCGAAGCCGATTATCGCATGAAATTGGTCGGCATCGGGTTGGAGCGACTTCCCGTTCATTTGCAAAGTTACGTCGATCGAGCGAACCCGAACACCGTTGCTTCCAATGCGATGGAGCGTTGGTATTTTCAACCCAATTACGACGCGATCTCGGTCAGCGAAGACGGCTTGGCGATGCGAATCAACGAGCGCGGCGTAGAGCTTGTCGGTGCCAACGAACGTGTTGCCGATGGACGGCGGATGCAGATCGCAGGTAAGGTGAACCGCGCCAGTCAAACGTTCTGCAAAGATTTCACCACAGCCTTTCCTGAGATTGCGGCAAAGGTTCGTATCTATGCCGAACTCGCTCAGTTGATCGACGTCGCGGTCGCAGCCGCCTACATTCAAGAACAAGATTTTTACGGTCAAGCTGATTGGTCGATGCCGGTGTTGCAGGACGAAACGATGGTTGCGGTCGAAACCTACACCGCTCCCGAGCAAGTCGAAACCGCCGTGAACGCTGTATGGCGAGGCAACACGCTGATGACACCACTCGGAGGTGGCGTGAACGTCCAGCCGCGACAAGCTCTGAAAGCCGAGCACGTCAGCAAAGACACCGACGGCCGTGTGGTGAAAACCCGCAGCGAAGCTGGCCCCACCGGCCTGAAAGAAGGCCAATGGTGGTGGGACTGATCCCGGTATTTTGCCATTCCTCGTAGCGAAAGTCGCGAAGACTTTCGTCAAAGTGGGACAGGTTTTCAACCTGTCATCGCGTTGGGCTTGTATCAGGATCTTTAGCAAGATCCGCGACATCCACCGCGTCAATAACGCACCGCTGACCGCGCCAAAAACGCATTGCCAGCGTATGATAAGTTCCGTGCTATCGCTCCCCAATGCACCGGTACGGAACGCTCATGAATCGGCCCAGTGAATTTCGAATGCCCAACGACGAGTGTCGGCTCGTTGTGGTTCAGGACCAATTGCAGCCATGTCCTTATCTCAGCGAAGCCATCGCTAGGATGCCGCTGAGGCTGCCGATCGGCAACGTTACCCCCGAAATTACCGATCAAATGCTGGTGATGGGGTTTCGCCGTAGCGGCGACTTTGTCTACCGAACTCAGTGCCCCGCGTGCCAAGAGTGCCGACCGACCCGGATTGATGTCACCACGTTTCGGATGACGAAATCGTTCAAGCGAGTGCTGCGGCGGGGCGATCAAGATTTGAGCTGTCAATGGAATCCACCAAGTGTCGATCCGCTTCGGGTTGAAATCTTTAACCAACACCGGCAAGTTCGAAACCTGGGGCTCAGTGACGAGCCCGTCGACGAAGACGCCTATCGATCGTTTCTAGCCGACTCGTGTTGCCAGACTCGGGAGTTGTCGATTTGGAAGGACAGCGAGTTGATTGCGGTTTCGATTGTCGACTTGGGCCGCGAAAGTACGTCAGCCGTC
>NZ_JBFHFD010000497.1:0-6391 GCF_041583735.1 Novipirellula sp. | reverse complement strand
CCAACTCGGCCGCGGTTTGCTTTCGCTGGGCCAATTCAAACAAGGGGGGCATCAGTAAATAGAGTTCACGATTGGCGAGCCGCTGGATCACTGGCCAAAATACTTTGGCGTGGCCGGGGTGATCGATGCTCCATTGCCGCCAATATTCGTTACCTTGGTGCGAAAGCGACAGCTGATCGACCAAAAGTTGACCATCCATGGGGATGGCCCCGGTAAAGCCACGTGCGATGCGGACGAGGTCCCAGCGGCCGGTAGGGGTAGTAGGATCGACCACCAGTTTTTTCTGACGCAGGTAGATTGCGGTTTTGGGTGTCGAGGCAGTGCGGCGGATCGGCGTGATCTGCAAATGAACGAGCGGGATTTCATAAAACTGAAAGTCTCGCATGACAAAGGTGTCTGGCGAAATTTCCCGGCCGCTGACAAATCCCTGGGTCCGAACGAATAGCAAGACGAACAAGGATACTAAAATCGTCCCGATCACGATGACCCAGCGCTTCAATGAACCCCGCTGTTTTCGGAGCGTTCGCGGTTTGGAGCCGCGAGCGGAACCGGACGATGATGTTGATACCGTGGTAGACAAGGGAGCCTGGATGAAAGATGTTGCGGAAAAAGTGAAGAATCGAAGGGATACGAACGATTGTCAAACAGTATATGCGTTTCGTAGCGAGCGGATTTCGTCGCAATTCTTCGCAAATCGTGATTGATATCTTAAGCCATCCTGACGCGTAGAGCGATGAAACGTAACCCATCCATCTTAACCCTGCGAAGTTCGCGTGATCGAGGTCACTTGGCACTGATGCCAGTGACCCCTACTCGGTTATCGCGACCTTACAGCGTGTTTGGGGGGCGGGATTCCGATCCGGCTCTTCAGGACGAATCGGTCGTCGACGACGTGCCGCTGAGTCCCAGCCCGTTGGATGATAGTGTCGAGAAGAAACGAAAACGTGCCGAAGCGGTTCTGTTTCTCTCAAAATCCCCTGTATCGCTTCGAAAACTTGCCCAATTGGCTCACTTGGCGGATGCAACCGAGGCCCGTACACTTGTCCGCGACCTCAATAGTACGTACGAAACCTATGGTCGAGCGTTTCGAGTGGAACTGATCGCGGGTGGTTATCGTCTGATGACCCGAGCGGCACTTTCCCCTTGGTTGGCTCGACTTGGACATTTGCCTTTAGCCACGCGGTTGTCGACGCCGATGATGGAAACGCTTGCGGTAGTCGCCTACCGTCAACCGGTTTCCCGAGCGGACATCGAATCGATTCGCGGTGTGGCTTGCGGTGATTTGTTGCGACAGTTGATGGAAAAGGACTTAGTCCGCATTGCAGGCCGTAGCGAAGAATTAGGCCGACCGTATCTTTACGGAACCACCAAACGTTTCTTACAACTTTTCGGATTAGCAAACACCGACAGTCTGCCTCCGATCCAGTGGCAAATTCTACAAGAAGCCCAGCCCGATCCCACTGCTGAAAACGAAGCTGAAGAAACCCCAGATTCAACATCTCTAGATCCGTCCCCTAACGATAATTTTTCATCCACGAAGGAGTCTGTCGTGAGCACCGCCGTAGCATCGGTTCTCTCCGAAGCCGATTCAGAAGTTCTGGTCGCCCTAGGTACCGCTGAAAATTCGTTTGACCCCAACACGGGTATCGTCGACGACGCGCAGTCCATCATCGAGGATGAAGAAGACGAGCTGTATGGCGACGACGATGATGAGGATGACGACGTCGACGTCGACGATGATTGGGACGACGACGACGAGGATGATCTCGACGACGAGGATGACGACGACGACGACGATCTTGACGAGGACGACCTCGATGAAGACGAAGATGACGACGAAGTCGAAGAAGAAAACGCCGACTGGGAAGAAGTCGACGACGACGATGAAGACGACGAGTGGGAAGACGACGACGACGACGACGACTGGGAAGACGAGGATGAGGACGACGACGAAGATTGGACTTAGTCGTCGTTGTTCCGGATCGCTCGCAGCGTTAGGTTCCTGCCCGCTTGCAGCTCTAGGCGCCTGATCGCTCGCAGCGTGTTCCCGTTACGAGATTTGCTGTCACGCAGCGACAATTTTCGCTCACCTCGGCCTCGAGTCCGAGGAATTTCTCAAGCGAGCGTCCGGCTTAGAAAAATCCTAACCCGACGCGTTAGCGAGGGACTTCAAGAAGTTCGCTGCAAATTAACGGAGGTCCCTCGCTCACGCTTTCTGAAGTTGCGCGTTTAGACGTTCTTCGGGCCAAGGGCCCAGCAATTTGCCTAGCCGCCCTCATTAAGTCCCAGCAAACGGCCGGACCGTTGGCCCTACAATTCGCTGGTTTTCTTGGACCCAGCCCGTTGGGCTGGGCTAGGAAAACGTCCGGGGCTTTGCCCCTAAACACAAACGCGCAACGTCAAAACTCATTCGCTGAATAATGATGATGATTGCTCGCGTTTACTCGTCACCTAAATTGAACAGGTGCCGCAGCGCTTCGAGCAATCCACGTTGGTGCCCTTCGGCGGCATCATCGCGGACTGACGACAGCGGCGGATGGAGCAATTTGTTGGTCAAACGATCAAACGATTTGTCGATCTCCTGAATCACCGAGGCGTCCACGTCTAATTGCTCGAGCTTGTTCTTCAGTCGCTTCAGCTCTTCCTCTTTGATCCCCGCCGCATTTTCGCGTAGGCGGCGAATCACCGGACCGGTCGACCGGTGATTGACGGCCAGGATCAAACGTTCGGTTTCATCCGCAATGATTTGCTGAGCCTTGGGATATTCTTTCTCACGCTCACGCCGATTACGTTCGCAGGCCGCTTTCAGATCATCGATCTGGTACAGATAAACGTTGGGAAAATCCCCCAACGCGGGATCAAAATCGCGAGGTACTGCGAGATCCAGGATCAACAACACGCGGCCTTGTCGCTTGCTGCGGATCGATTCGAACATCGCTCGGTCGACGATCGGATCGGGCGCACTGGTGGTCCCAATCAACAAGTCGGCTTCGATCAATTTCTCGGTCAATGATCCCCAGGGTGCCGTTTTCGCGTCGAAGCGTTTGGCTAATTCCTCCGCTCGCTGCGAGCTACGATTGATAATCGTGATCTTCGTCGCACCGGCTTGGACGAGATAAGGCAGTGTTTCTTCGCCCATTTCGCCCGCTCCGCAAACCACAATCTGTTTGTCGTGCAGCGAATCAAAGACCTCCGGGACCACTTCGCCGACCGCCACGCTTGGCACGCTGACGCGGCGACGATGGATTGACGTCTCTTGTTGAACCCGTTTGGCGGTACGGTTGGCCGCTTGAAAGACCGCATGCGTCAGCGGGCCCGCCGAACCGCTATTGCACGCCAAATCGTAGGCCTGTTTGACTTGCGACAAAATCTGAGCTTCACCTAAAACCATGCTGTCCAGACTCGCGGCTACCGTAAACAGATGCTCAACCGCTTCGGGGCCCGTTCGATAGATCATATGATGGATGACTTCGTCGGCCGACATGTGATGTTGGCCCGCCAGAAAATCGGCAACGGCATCCCGATCCAAACCGAGCGAATCGTCGTTGGTCGATGCGTACAACTCGACGCGGTTACAAGTGCTCAGCAGCACGACTTCGGCAGCGGGAAAACGCTTACGAAAATCGTTCAGTGCTGTTCCTACTTGGTCGGCGGTAAACGAAATGCGTTCGCGGAATTCGACCGCGGCATCATGATGGCTGCAACCAATCATTTGCAATTTCATGATCGTTGCACCTCCGAACACTTGTCTGGTGCGGTCATCACCATCGCATCGGTTGCTTTTACATCGGGGGTTTCGCCGCTACCGTGGGATGATGTCAGCACGCCCAAAAAGGCAAGCAGCAAAAAACCCAGACTCGCCAACGTCAAATAGATCGCCTTGCGACCGTGGCTCGCCGGAGCATAGAAAAATTCAACACACGTTGCCACGATCAACCACACCAAAAGTAGAAAACTGAGCAGGGTCCCTCCCTCGGTCCATCCGACATGGCCCCAACGATTCAAATTCATCACCACCCCGGCGATGACACCAATCGCAACCGCCGTCGTGCTGACAATCAAACAGCGGCGGTTCAGCCGGGCGAGTGTTTCGAGCGTTGGCAATCGCAATGCCGACCCGGCTCGTTTTCGTTTCAGTCGCGACGATTGAGCCAAGTACATCACGCCGGCCAAAAACCCGATCAACACGGCACCGGCACCGGTGGCCATGCCAAATGCATGGATACTCAACCAAACCTCCGCCGCCTCGCTGCGTGAAAACGGAGCCATCGGTCGTACGGCAATCGACAATCCGATCAGACCGAGGATGACCGGCAAAAAGAAGAAGCTGATGATCGTATCGGGGCGCCGCAGATAGAATACGAGAAAGCAAATCGCCATCCCAAGAGCCAACAGCAACGACCATTCTGACCAACTTGCCAGCAGTCCGCGGTCCCCCGCGCCACTGACATCCATCGTTCGCAGCACCAAGTAGCTGGTGTGCGCGAACAGCCCCAGCGACATCATCACGATGACGAGCAGGCCGCGGCCAGGTATCTTGCCTAGCAGGCGGAGTAGTTCTAAGACGAGCACGACGATGTAGCTCGCGAAGAAACAAGTCACGGTAATCTTGCTAAGAATAGCGAGCATCGTGGAGGTTTTGGGGCTTGGGGGACTGCGACGCTTGATGGGGGGGTGCCGTGGGGCAAACCACAGCGAACGGGGGACCCACGACAGCGGGCTCAAACGCGGCACAGCGGAATTTACAACGCTTTTCCAGCAACCATCCTACACTCTCACCAAAATTTGTCAGCTTGGCATGTTCTCGAAGCCACGAAACCACGATGCAAGATTCCCATCACAATCGCTACGCTCGCCAAATCCAATACGCTCCGATCGGCACCGAGGGGCAATCGCGGATCGAGCAATCGGCTGTGACGATTTTGGGCTGTGGGGCGCTCGGCAGTGTGGCCGCCGAGATTTTGGCCCGAGCCGGAGTGGGACGGTTGCGGTTGGTCGATCGCGATTTGGTGGAATGGACCAACCTGCAGCGACAATCGCTGTTTGACGAGAACGATGCGGCAAATGGCCGTGCCAAAGTGCAAGCGGCAAGCGAGCGGATCGCCCAAATCAACCGCTTGATCCAAATCGAACCGCTCGTGATTGATGTCACCGCCGCCAACATCATCGACGTGCTCAAAGGATCCGATTTGGTGATCGACGCTGCCGACAACTTTGCGATCCGTTTCCTGCTGAACGATTGGTCACTGAAACACAAAACCGCTTGGGTGCATGGCGGGTGCATTGGGGCGAGTGGGCAGGTGCGTTTGTTTGACGGGTTGGGATCCCCCTGTTTCCGCTGTCTGATCCCCGAGCCACCGCCGGCCGCATCGGTCCCCACCTGTGACACCGCTGGAGTGCTCGGCGCGGCCACGCACATGATCGCCAGCTTGCAGTGTCTCGAGGCACTCAAATGGCTGTCCGGTAACCATGATGCGGTTCACGATGAAGTCTGGTCGTTTGATCTTTGGCGAAACCGGTTCCGAGCGCTGCAACTCGATTCGAGTTTGTGTCAATCGTGCCGCGCCTGTGCCCGGCAGAAGTACGATTTTCTAGACGCCGATCACGATCGATCGGGTGCGGCCATGGAAATCTGCGGCCGCGACGCGGTGCAGATCACCCCTGCAGCGACCGCTAAGATCGCACTGAAACAAATCGCCCAGCGATGGCAAGGACAAGGCGAGGTGCAGGCCAATCCATTTTTTGTTCGCTTGACCATTCCAGCCCAAACGAATCAAGCCGAACTCAGGCTGACGCTGTTTGCCGATGGTCGTGCCGTGGTCGATGGTACCGAAGACCCCAGCCGAGCACGAACGCTGTACGATCGCTTCGTCGGCGGTTAGTTTGCAGCGGACACCCGTAGCGGAAGTCGTCAAGACTTTCGTGAATCGCCGGACAAGTCGAAACTCTTGACGAGTTTCGCTACGTTAAAACCGACCCGAAACTCTTCGCGAGTTTCGCTACGACGATGACGCAACAAAAAAAGGGCAGACGCTTTCACGTCTGCCCTTTGATTTTGATTGTCACGAATTCTTAGTGATGACTAGGAATCGTTGCCTTCGGATTTGTCCGAGTTGCCTTTGTCTTCGCCGACGCCGGCACTGACGGTTTCACTCGGTTCGGCCAATCCTCGTTTCTCGCCTTTGAAATCAAGACGAGTGATTTTGCCATCACTGTCCTTAAAGGCATCGATCACGATCGTGTCCTTGCCTTCGAAGGTGCCTTGCAGCAACTCTTCGCTGAGCGGATCTTCGATACGTTGCTCGATCGCTCGGCGAAGCGGACGTGCACCGTAATCGAGGTTGCTGCCCTTCTTGACCAAGAACTCTTTCGCTTCGTCGGTCAATTCGAT
>NZ_JBFHFD010000496.1:0-6409 GCF_041583735.1 Novipirellula sp. | reverse complement strand
GCCGCCGACAGGTTGACGTCGGCGATCGCGATGAGTTCCGCATTCGGATGCTGCTGGATCGCCGCCGCATGCCACTGGGTGATGTAGCCGGCGCCGACCAACCCCACTTTCAGCGGAACCGCAAGGCGAGTGTTCGGTTGGTCGGGTCGAGGTAGTCTCATCAAGGTCGGGTCGAGGTGTTTCGGCGAAGGGTTAGGCAAGGTCTAAAACAAGTTGTTAATCAGTGAACGGGCGAGCGAGCAGGGGATCGGTCAAACCGATCATTGAACGAATACCTCTATTTATATTCGATGATTTGGGTCGTCGCGCGGGTCAGCCGGCGCCATCCGTATTTGCACGCTCCAATAAACTCAGGGATCTTGCCACCGACGCAACTGGCGGCATAAATCATTGCCACCGATGTGGGGAATCCTCGGCGTCGGCAGGTCCGCGTCACCTTGGCCCACAGCACTCCATATGCCAACAGCAACACGCCCAGACTAAGAAAACGCGTGGGCCAGCACAACAAGACGGCGACAATCGGCAGCAAGCCACCCCAGAACAGGACACTACGAAATGGTTTGACAAAGTGACGTTCCGGGGGACGGCCATGCATTGCAAATCCCTGGGCGAAACCATGACCGCAGCGGACCGAACGTCGCCACCACTGAGACAAACGGTGCATGTCGGCATCGTGCAGTGTCATCTCGTGGTCGATACGTCGTAGCTTCCAGCCGAGTTGGCGGATTCGCACACAGACTTCGTCGTCTTCGGCGGCGATCACCTGTTCGTTATAACCACCGACAGCTTGCAAGACATCGCAGCGGACGATCGCATCCCCACCACATGCTCGCGTCTCCCCAATCGGTGTGTTCCACTCAATGTCGCAAAGCCGGTTGAACACGCTCGCATCGGGATAACGTTCGCGGCGACGACCGCAAACGGCGGCAAGTTCCGGGTGTTCCTCTAGCGATCTGCGGCCGACTGCGATCCAGGCGTCGGCGATCTCGCAATCGCCATCAACGAATTGAACAAATTTTAAATCGGGAACCTTTTCGATCAGACGTTCGAATCCTGCATTGCGTCCACGCGCCGCCGAAAAGGGAAGGTTTTGGTCTAAATGCACAACGTCGGCGCCGAGCTGAATTGCAAGTTCGACGCTGTTGTCATCCGAGCCTGAGTCGACATAGACAACGTGCGGCGAATCCCGCAGTGCCGAACGCAGGCATGCTTCGAGACGGATTCCTTCGTTTCGTCCAATCGCGACGACGCCGATGTCAGAATACACCCGAGCCAACCTTGTCTGTTGTGAAGTGAATACGTCGATGCCCACGTGTTTAATAAGCGCCTTTGCCACTCAAGACGACCGGGATTGTTTTGACAATCAGCGTCAAGTCGGTCGAGAAACTGCGACACTGAATGTATTCCAGGTCCATGACGATTTGCTCGTCAAACGGAATGTCGCCACGTCCGGATACTTGCCAAATGCAGGTCAATCCGGGCAGCACATCGAAGCGGTTGTAATCGAGGACGTTGTAACGCAATACTTCCTCGAGCAGTGCGGGACGTGGACCCACGACACTCATGTCACCGCACAATACATTGTAAAACTGTGGCAATTCATCGATGCTGTAGCGACGAATCCAACGCCCCACCTTGGTGATTCTTGGGTCGTGTCGCAATTTAAATGTGCGGTCGTCGGCGTGTTGATTCAGCAATCGCATCGCCTCTTTTTTCTTGTCGGCATCGACCACCATCGAACGGAATTTTAAACACTGAAAGCGGCGGCCTCCGCGTCCGACACGTGGCGACCAATAGAATACCTTGCCGCCGTCTTCGCATTTGATGGCGATGGCGACCAACATGATCAAGGGGATGCAAAGGATGATCGCAAGGGTCGAAATGGCGACGTCCAAGATTCGCTTGCAATGGCCATAGACATCGGTTCCCTCAATCGACGGCAGCCCCGAAGTGAAAATCAGTGAATGGTTGCTCAGTGTCGCAGTCATGATCGCAAGTCTCAGCACGTCGAGGAGTCAAAAGATGTCGAAGATCAGCGAGCCGGAATATTCTCAGTCTGTTTACAGTAACGGGGCCAGGCAAGGAAGTTTGCAAGGAAATTTTAGTTTGCTTTACTGGAAACGAACGGAACGGTGGATGAATCGTCTGGGAAAATCTTGAGTGCAGAATCACGACGAGAGAGATCGTCGCGGTGGTTTCGTTTTTTAGAGACAGTCAGGCCAAGGATGTGATCGGACAATTTTTTCGCTTCGCGGCGGACATCGTGACGTTGACGCACTCTTGCAGCGCCGTTGTTTCCGCGACGCTCGATTTCTTTCTGGGGGGCATCAATCGCCTGTCGCATGGCGTGGCAAAGTGCAGCGACGGATCCTGCGGGGATCAACCAACCGGTGACACCGCTGCGGATCAGTTCCGGAATCCCTGCTACCGCGGTCGCAATCACGGGGCGGCCAAGCGCTAGCGATTCCATACAAGCGACGGGCAATCCTTCGGCAAAACTCGGCATCACAAGTGTTCGACTCTGCTGGATCATCGTCTGAATTTCGGGGCCGGTTTTCCAACCGGCGAGCACCACGCGGGATTGAAGTTGATGTTCCTCTATCAACTCTTGCAACGTCTCTCGCAGCGGCCCATCGCCGACAATCGTCAATTCAAATGAAACCTGCTCGCGGGCAAGCTTCGCGGCAGCTTGAATCAGCAGCGGCATTCCTTTTTGCTCATTCAGTCGTCCGATCGCCAAGAAACGCGGCGATTGCGGCACCGGCGTCCAAGCGAAATCAAAATACGTTTCATCCAATCCGCATCGCACCAAATGGACTTTGGACCAGTCCGCGAAATCGGCCCAGCGATACAATTGGCTGCAGCCAAACCGGCTGACCCCTACCACAAAATCGCAATACGCAATCTTCTTTCCGAGTGCCAGCTGAATCGGTCGATCAAATTCCTCGGGGCCGTGCACGGTAAAACTAAACTTGGGGCCGCCAAGTTGACGGCAAAGCGTTGCCACGGTTGTCGAGTTGGTGCCAAAGTGAGCATGGAGGTGAGTGATCTGGTCACGGTCGGTCCAGCGTTTGATCACGGTGGCTTCGGCCAGATAGATAAGGTGGCGAATCAGCGAGCCCGCACTCCAGAAGAATGCAAACGCTAAGCGAATCGCGGTCGCAAAGCGGATCGGGTGGGACAGTGCGGCGGAGGCGACCGATCCCAATAAGATGTAAATCGGCAAATCCAGCACGTAACGTGTTCGGGTTTCCTCTCGCTTGTCCTCGGGGTCTACCACTTGTACCCAAGGTCGGCGAATGCCGTAACGTGTTACGCTATGACCGAGTTGTTCCAATGCGTGAATTTCGCGGCGTATAAAGGTGGTGCTAATCGAGGGATATTGGTTGACCAAATAAGCAACACGCGTCGCTTTCCGCTCGTGCGAATATGTGTCGTTCATCGGATAATGCCTCGAACAAAAACGCTGTTCAACAGAAAATCACGCCAAAGCTTCGGAGGATCGATCGCCGGTTTTCGTTGCACGATCGCACGGGCAATCCAAATGGCACGTCCGACTAGCCAAGCGGCGTCTGCAATCGCGGTTCGCAATCTGCCATGTTTTGAAATGAAATAATGCCGTCGTGAATCAAACCAATACTGAGGTCGCTGTTTCAACACGGCTTGTGCGCCTGTCACGCCAGAGGATTGGCCCACTAAATGGATCACATGGCTGGCGGGTTGATACCACGTTTGATAACCGGCCAGTTTCGCGCGATGACAAAAATCGACTTCTTCGAAATACATGAAATAGCGATCGTCAAACATGCCGATCTTGTCAATCAGTTCGCTGCGAATCATAAAACTGGCTCCCGCGACCCAGTCCACCGGGCAATCATGGTCGGGCGGCGCAGGTGCAATGTTGTGATGCTCGAGCATTCGCGTCAGTGGACCAAATCGCATCGCATCGACAAACTCGCTACGGATCGTTGGAAAGCGACATGCGGATGTCTGGGCCTCGCCATCAGGGTATTGCAACCTGCTGCCAACAATCCCCACCGTCGGATTCGTTCGCAAGGTTTCAAGAAGCGGTTCGATCGCACCTGGCAATGCCACCGTATCGGGGTTTAACAACCAGATCACTTCAGGACGGTCGGCCCGAGCCAATGCGGCCGTGATTCCGATGTTGTTTGCCGCGGCAAACCCTTTGTTGTCCGGCAACGCGGTCAAACGGACCCACGAATGCCAATCACGCTGGATTATCGTCGCGGCAAGCAACGCCGCGGAATCGTCTGCCGAGCCGCCGTCGATCAATTCCACTGAAAAATCCGAGTGCTGACGCGCTACCGGTTCGAGTGACTCCAAACAGTCGACGGTTAACGACGCTGTTCGGTAGTTGACGATGATGGTAACGATGTTCATGGCAGGAAGGCGATTCGATGACGGGTGCCAATCGCAATACGGATCGGCGCCTAGTGGCGTCTCAGGTTGGCAATCCGCTTAATGCAGGATCATGTTGTCGAGCCGAAGCGGCCGATGGCGGGACATCTGCTAACGATGTGCGTGGGAATCGCGGGATAGCATCGAGTGTCCATTCGGCTCGCTTGGCATACCAGCTTTCTCGCGAGTGATGACAGGCAGCTTGACGTGCACTGAGCGATATTTCAATCAGTTGGCCGCGGTGAAGTTCGAGCTCCGCAATTTGTTGACCACATCGCTGAAGATCGTGGTGGGGAAGAATCATCCCCGCGTTGTCTGCGGCCATCTGTTTGGCAAAGCATGAATGATCAAATCCAAGCATCGGCAACCCCGAAGAATAACACGACAAAAAAGGTTGCATGTCGCAATCAATCACAGGGGTCAACAGCATCGCATCGTATTGACGTTGTTGCTGTAACGATTCGGTGACATTGGGGGCATGTTGTTGAAAACGAACTTCGCGGGTCAGCCCAAGTTTGGCAATTTGATATTGCAGTTCGGATCTCTGAAAACCTTGGCCAAAAATATCCAGATAGACGTTCGCTCCGAAGTTGCGGGCGTAGCGGACGATTGCGATGCTAAGGTTGACGCCGTACTTGTTTTCCAGCGGAGCATGCGAAACCAATCGTAACGGCAGCGAGGGGGGGGCGCAGCGAAGTCGTTTAAGTAGATCGACTTCGGAAATGACGTCGTCATTCGAGATCGATGGCTCACAAAAAATGCGTGAATTCCGTGCGTATTTAGAATACTGACGCATCGAGCTTTCACTACTAAAAAGACTTAGCTCGGATCGTTTGGCCAAGCGTTCACAACTGCGTCGACAGCGTCGATGGGTCAATCGATCTCGCAGCGCCGCAGTTCGCGAGCGAGAATGATGGTCGCCGCCTGACGCATCCGAGTGTACCAGCACAATCGGGTGCGAAATGCCGGTGGATTGAAATATACCATCGGCGATTACCGCATCGGCGACACTGTTAATTTCGGGTTGTAAAACGCACGCACTTTGAGTGAACGATTGTAAAATATTTTTCCAGTGACCTGGGCTGTTGAGCGATGCGTGTTGCAGTACCGGTTCAATACGGATCTCTTCGCTGGCGGGATCAAACGCTTGCAAGCGTCCTGCGTTGCAATCCGCATGCAATGCCGATTCCGAACCGTCGACCAGCGCAGGGGCGAGCAAGGTGAGTTGCCCAAACTTTCCATCCAAGGAATTTCGCAACAACCGAAGTTGGCGTGCTCTATCCGCTGTCAAGTAAACTTGATTGCCGTGCAGTTGGTACGGCTGGCAAGTGAGGATTAAATACATCAATTTATCGTGCTGTAAGACTGGTCGCGTGTTTGATATTTTACGATCCAACGCCAGCTGATTTGCCGACGGGCTCTACTGATCTGCTGACGACGGTCACTTCTGCTTCTACTTCAGTAAACTTGGCTTCACTAATTTCGATCGGTACGAATCCATGCTCGCTCACGTTGAATGATAAAACTTGTATAGAGCGACAATTTGCGAACGGCGTAGAACGGGATAGCAAAAAACATTCCCATCGTTGCTCGGCGAGGACAGAAACGCGACCATGCCAAAACGAGCCCGGTGCCAGCGATACCCATCGCAAGCGACCATGTCACAAGCGGCCCAATCGCATATCCCAACAACGCAGTGATCGTTAACATCGTGCCGATAAGGGCCGCCGTCATGATCAATAACGACAACGGCAACACCATTAAATCCAATGCCGCTAAGAGACAAGCAAGTGTTGGTTTGCGGATCCAGCCTCGGATCAACCTGGGAACTTGGCTGCCGACCAATTGTAAATGGCCATGTTCCCAGCGGCGATGCTGAGTATCGGCCGCTCCGGGATTCGTCGGAAAGGTGGCTAAGCACTTTGCTTCGGGACAGTACTTCGCGGGACATCCCGCCAAAATTAAATCAAAGGTCCATCGCATATCTTCG